>CAZZLB010000042.1:0-12496 GCA_964654655.1 uncultured Rhodoferax sp.
TGTCGGTACGCTGGATCATCTCGCCGACGGCATTCAGATCGGTGGTGCCGACGCCGTGCTGGCCGCGAGTATTTTCCATTACGGCGAATTTACCGTTGCCCAGGCCAAGGCCAGAATGTCCGAGCGCGGCATTCCGGTGAGAGTCACCTCATGACATGGCTTGATGCGGTCCGATGGGACGCCCAGGGCCTGGTGCCCGTGATTGCGCAGGAAGCCAGTTCTGGCGACGTTTTGATGTTTGCCTGGATGAACCGAGAGGCATTGCAGCGGACGGCCGAACTGCGCCGGGCCGTCTATTTCAGCCGCTCCCGCCACAAGCTCTGGTTCAAGGGCGAAGAGTCCGGGCACGTGCAAACGGTGCATGAAATCCGGCTCGACTGCGATCAGGATGTGATCCTGCTCAAAGTAACGCAGAGCGGACACGAGCCAGGTATCGCCTGCCACACCGGACGTCACAGCTGCTTCTTCAGTGTGCTCGACAATGGCGACTGGAAAGTATCCGATCCGGTCCTGAAAGACCCGCGAACCATCTACCGCTAAGTGCCTATGTCTTCTCAAATTTCTGCGGCCGATTCACTTGCCGCCTTGTCACGTGTCATCGAAAGCCGTCTGCCACGGAATGGGGGCGACGCGACGACCAGCTATGTGGCTCGGCTTTTGCACAAGGGGCCAGACGCCTTTCTGAAAAAGATTGGCGAGGAAGCGACCGAAGTCGTGATGGCGGCCAAGGACGCCGATGCGGGCGGTGACAAGAAAAAGATAGTCAGCGAGGTCGCCGACCTCTGGTTTCACTGCATGATTGCGCTGGTTCATTACGGGCTTGCTCCGGCCGATGTGGTTGCCGAACTGGAGCGCCGTGTTGGCACCAGTGGTATTGAGGAAAAAGCTTTGCGCAAGGCGCTCGCGCGCGACGGAGAAAGCTCATGACCGGACATGGCACTGCGGTCACGCATGACCCGGATTGTTTGTTCTGCAAGATTGCCGCCGGTGTGATTCCCTCGCGGCTGATCTATCAGGACGAAGAGTTATTCGCCTTTCATGACATTCACCCCTGGGCTCCGGTGCATTTCCTGATCATTCCAAAGATGCACATCCCGTCCATGGCTCAGCTGGGTGCGCAGCACACAGCCTTGATGGGGCGCATGATGGTGCTGGCGCCGCAACTGGCCTTGCAGCAGGGCTGCAATCCCTACCCGCAGGGCGGTTTTCGTCTACTGTGCAATACCGGCGCCGACGGCCGCCAGGAAGTACAGCATCTGCACATTCACGTGATGGGTGGTCCGCGTCCCTGGCTCCGGGGTTGATTGACGACTAAAATTGACGCAATTCCTAAGGAGAAGCTGATGGGACTTTCGACAACACACCTGATTATTTTTCTGGTCATCATCGTGGTGATTTTCGGCACCAAGAAGCTGCGCAATATCGGTGCTGACCTGGGTGGTGCGGTAAAAGGCTTCAAAGACGGCATGAAAGACGGCGCCGACAAGGCGTCTGACGCACCTGTCGCAGCGACTCCGGTGCAGCAGGTCGGCGCCGCTACGGCCGCCGCCAAAGAAACCATAGACGTTGAAGCCAAGACCAAAGCCTGATAGTGATTGATATTGGGGTCACCAAGCTCGCCATCATTGGCGCTATCGCCTTGCTTGTGATTGGTCCAGAAAAGCTGCCTGGTCTGGCCAAGACCGCCGGTACGTTGCTGGGGCGCGCGCGGCGTTATGTGGCCGAAGTCAAGAACGAGGTCAATCGATCGATGGAGCTCGATGAGCTCAAGAAGATGAAGGATACGGTGGAAAACGCGGCGCGTGAGGTAGAGGCTTCGATTCAAACCAGTGCTGCCGATTTTGAAAAGAGCTGGGCCGACACCACAGAATTGGCCTCCAACGCCAGTGTTGTCGAGTCAAGTTCCAACTTCCCGGAGTACAGACACCCGCGAAAGAAGTGGCGCGTCAAGCAGGGCGCTACACCACGCTGGTACAAGGCGCGCAGCGGCGTACGCACCAACGCCTTGTCAGGCGCTGCACGTGTGGCGCGGTTTCGACCTACCAGATTGAGCTGATGACGGACGCTGACAAAAAAGAAGACGAGCTGGCCGGTACCGAGCAGCCTTTTGTGCAACACCTGATTGAGCTGCGTGATCGGTTGCTGCGCTCGATCTACGGCATTGCAGCCATCCTGGCGGTCCTGGTGTTCTATCCTGGCCCTTCGAGGCTGTATGACCTTCTTGCCATGCCTTTGGTCAAGGCCTTGCCGGAAGGTTCGCGCATGATCGCTGTGGGAGTCGTGTCGCCGTTCCTGGTACCGATCAAAGTGTCGGTGATGGCAGCCGTTGCCCTTTCTCTGCCGTGGATTCTGTATCAGGTCTGGGCTTTTGTAGCGCCGGGACTGTACAAGCACGAAAGGAGGCTGGTGTTGCCGCTGGTGGCCGCCAGTACCGTTTTGTTTTACCTGGGCGCATCGTTTTGCTATTTCTTTGTCTTCGGGCAGGCCTTTCCGGCGATTCAGAAAATGGCGCCGATGTCGGTAGCCGTCAGCCCCGATATTGAGGCCTATCTTGACTTCGTCATCACCATGTTCATCGCCTTTGGCGTTGCCTTTGAGGTACCCATCGCTGTAGTCATTCTGGCTCGCATGGGCATCGTGACGATCACGCAACTCAAATCGTTTCGCACCTACTTTGTGGTGGGCGCCGCAGCGGTGGCCGGCTTGGTCACGCCACCCGATCCGGTATCGATGATTGCCCTGCTGATCCCCATGGTTCTGTTGTACGAATTCGGCATTCTGGCAGCCAGCTTGTTTATCAAGCACACAGCAGCCCCTGAAGAAGGTGTGTGATGCAGAGGTTTAGACAGGTGCTCGATTGGCCGCGACCCGCCAAACGCGTGTTCGTCGTGGCTGTTGACATCGTTATGGCTCTGCTGGCAACCTGGGTCGCCTACTCGTTGCGATACGAGACATTGCACTGGCCCAGCAACGATCAATGGTGGGTCTATCTGCTCGGACCAGTGTTGGCCGTTCCGATCTTTGCCCGTTTTGGTCTGTATCGCGCCATTTTTCGGTACACCGGAATGGACGTGCTGTTTGTTACCGGGCAGGCCATTACCCTCTATGCACTGACACGCATTGTGTTGTTGTACTGGGTCAAGTGGCCCGTATTCCCGCTCACGCTGGGCGTCCTGCAGCCCATCATCTTCTTCGTGCTGATTGGCAGCAGCCGTGTTCTGGCCCGCTATGTGCTTGCCGGAATCGGTCTGGGCAAGGAACACTATCGCGGCCGCATGCTGATCTTCGGTGCCGGTGCCGCCGGTGTACAAACGTCGTCGGCGATGGCGATCACCGGGCATGTCAAGCTACTGGGCTTTGTCGATGAGGATCCGGCCAAGATAGGGCACACGATCAACGGTGTTCCGGTTTTTTCCGCGTTGCAGGTTCCACACCTCGTGCGAGACCTTGGCATAACCGATATCCTGCTGGCTATACCGAGTGCGAGCCGCGACCGACGCAACAATATCATCCAGAGTCTGCGCTCGCTACCGGTGCACACCCGAACGCTGCCGGGTCTGGCTGACCTGACCAGTGGCCGCGTCACCGTGCGAGACTTTCGCGAACTTGACGTAGAAGACTTGCTCGGGCGTGCCGCCGTCACACCACAGGCGGACTTGCTGGCCTGCAGCCTGTTCAACCAGACGATTCTGGTCACCGGTGCCGGTGGCAGCATTGGCAGCGAGTTATGCCGGCAGATATTGCTGGAGCGCCCGCGTCGACTGCTTTTGCTGGACCACAGCGAATATGGACTTTATGCATTGCACCGTGAACTGCAGGCTTGGTGTGACGCGCAGCACTCAGACATTGAACTGGTGCCGCTGCTGGCCAGTGTGGTGAACCGGCAGCGCCTGGACTGGATCTGTACGCACTATCAGCCCGACACCGTTTACCACGCAGCTGCCTACAAGCATGTGCCCATGGTCGAATGCAACCCGTCCGAAGGTGTTTCCAACAACGTGTTTGGCACGCTCAACATGGCGCAGGCGGCGCAAGCAGCCAGAGTCGCCAGCTTCGTGTTGGTCTCGACCGACAAGGCGGTGCGACCTACCAACTTGATGGGAGCAAGTAAACGCATGGCCGAGCTGATCTTGCAAGCCATGGCAGATCGGGCCGGTCTCCATGGCACACGCTTCAGCATGGTCCGCTTTGGCAACGTGCTGGGTTCCAGCGGCAGCGTGGTGCCGATGTTCCGGGAGCAAATCGCCCAGGGTGGCCCCTTGACCATCACACACCCTGACGTCACGCGCTATTTCATGACCATCCCGGAGGCGGTGCAACTGGTCTTGCAGGCAGCTGCCATGGCTCAGGGCGGTGAGGTGTTTGTGCTTGATATGGGCGAGCCGGTGAAGATACTCGATCTGGCGCGACGCTTGGTTGGCTTGTCAGGCCTGCAAGTGCGCGACGCCGAGCACCCGCATGGCGACATTGAGCTGTCGTATATCGGTCTTCGACCGGGCGAGAAGCTCTACGAAGAACTGCTGATCGGCGATAACCCGTCCGCTACCGCTCATCCCCGTATCATGAAGGCGCATGAAGACTTCATGGCCTGGTCGGAATTGAATAGGCAGCTTGAAAAGCTGCAAAAAGCCGCCGTCGTCGAGGATGTCAGTGCGATGCGCCAGGTATTGCGCAGCTGCGTTCACGGCTTTCACGACGAAGTTGTCGCCAGTTGATATGTCGAGGCCCGCTTGCTGGCGTCGAATCGCTGTCTGAGGTGAACGAGTGTGACCAAAAAAGTATTCATCAAGACCTTTGGCTGCCAAATGAACGAGTACGACTCGGGCAAGATGGTAGATGTGCTTCGGGCCGCACAGGGATTCGAACCAACCGACAAGGTGGAAGAAGCTGACCTTATCTTGTTCAATACGTGCTCGGTGCGGGAGAAGGCGCAGGAGAAGGTGTTTTCAGACTTGGGGCGCGTCAAGCATCTGAAGAAGCGGGGCGCCTTGATTGGTGTCGGCGGCTGTGTGGCGAGCCAGGAAGGGCAGTCCATCATTGAGCGGGCGCCTTATGTTGATGTCGTGTTTGGACCGCAGACCCTTCACCGGTTGCCGCAGATGCTGGTGGACCGCGAGGTGCAGAGCCGTTCGCAGGTGGACATCAGTTTTCCGGAGATCGAAAAGTTTGACCACCTGCCGCCGGCCCGGGTGCAGGGTGCCAGCGCTTTTGTGAGTGTGATGGAGGGTTGCTCGAAGTACTGCAGCTATTGCGTTGTGCCGTATACGCGGGGTGAGGAAGTATCGAGGCCATTCGAGGATGTGCTGGAAGAGGTGGCGGGGTTGGTCGATCAGGGGGTCAAAGAGGTCACTTTGCTTGGTCAAAATGTGAATGCCTACCGGGCGACGATGGGAGGCGCTGGCGCGCTCGCTGACTTTGCCACTCTACTCGAATACGTGGCCGAGATTCCGGGTGTGGAGCGTATTCGATATCTCACCAGTCACCCCAACGAGTTTACGCCAGCACTGATTGCTGCCTACGAAAAAATCCCGAAGTTGGTGAGCCATCTGCATTTGCCGGTGCAGCATGGGTCAGATCGGATTTTGAGTGCGATGAAGCGCGGCTACACAGCGATGGAGTACAAGTCTACGGTTCGCAAGTTGCGATCGATCCGGCCGGATATCGCGCTGAGCAGTGACTTTATTGTGGGTTTTCCTGGAGAAACAGAAGACGATTTTGAGAAGATGATGCGACTGATCGATGACGTCGGTTTTGACAATTCATTCAGTTTCATTTTCAGTCCCCGCCCCGGAACGCCGGCGGCGAATCTGACTGACGACACACCTCATGAGGTGAAATTGCGGCGCCTGCAGTATTTGCAAGGCGTCATCAATGACAGCATCAGGCGCATCAGCAATAGCCGGCTGGGCACGGTGCAGCGTATTGTGGTGGAGGGTCACGCCAAACGTGACGCCAATGAGTTGATGGGGCGCACGGAGTGCAATCGGGTGGTGAATTTTTGCGGTAGTGCGGAGCTGATCGGGCAGCTAGTTGACGTGAGGATTACCGAGACCCGTTCGTTTACGCTGCGCGGGGAGATTTATTAAAATTTGGGCATGCCTTTCATGCCGCCCATGCGCTTCATCATTTTCATCATCCCCGAGCCTTTCATCTTCTTCATCATGTCCTGCATCTGCTCAAATTCCTTGAGCATGCGGTTGACTTCCTGAACCTGCACCCCGGCACCGTTGGCGATGCGACGTTTGCGGGTTGCCTTGATGAGTTCCGGCTTTCGGCGCTCCAGCGGTGTCATGCTGTGGATGATGCCCTGTTTGCGCTGAATGTCTTTTTCTGCGCGGCCCATGTCCATCTGGCCGGCCTTGGCCGCAATGGCCGCAGGCATCTTGTCCATCAAGCTCGACAGACCTCCCATCTGCTTCATTTGCTGAATCTGTGCCAAAAAATCGTTCAGATCAAACCCGGCGCCACTTTTTACTTTTGCCGCCAACTGTTGCGCTGCGGCGACGTCTACCCCTGCTGTAACCTGCTCAACAAGTGCCAGGATGTCGCCCATTCCCAGAATGCGTCCGGCATGACGCTCAGCATCAAACACCTCCAGGCCATCAATTTTTTCGCTGATACCGGCGAACTTGATCGGTACGCCGGTGACTTGTCGCACTGACAGGGCGGCGCCGCCGCGCGAATCACCATCAAGCTTGGTCAGGATGATGCCGGTGAGGGGCAGCGATTCCTTGAATGCTTTGGCTGTGTTGACGGCGTCCTGGCCCTGCATGGCATCGACCACAAACAGGGTTTCGACGGGCTTGAGAGCGGCGTGCAGTTCGCTGATCTCACGCATCAGCGCTTCATCGATGGCGAGGCGACCGGCTGTGTCGACCAACAGGACGTCAAAGAAGTGCTTGCGTGCATAGTCCAGTGCGGCAAGCGCAATGGCGACGGGCTGTTGGTCGACACTGCTAGGGAACCATTCTGCGCCGGCTTGGGCTGTGACCATTTTCAACTGCTCGATCGCCGCCGGTCGGTAGACGTCACCGGACACGGTCAGGATCTTTTTGCGGCGCCTTTCTATCAAGTACTTGGCCAGCTTTGCTGTCGTGGTCGTTTTACCCGCGCCTTGCAGACCGGCCATCAGGATCACTGCTGGCGGTTGGGTTGCCAGATTGATGTCTGCGACCCCCTGACCCATAGTCGTGGCAAGTTCTTTGCTGACAATGCCGACAAGTGCCTGCCCCGGCGAGAGCGAGCCCAGCACCTCCTGTCCCAGCGCTTTGACTTTGACGCGGGCGATGAAGTCGCGAACCACAGGCAGAGCCACATCGGCTTCCAGCAAGGCCATGCGAACCTCTCGCAACATGTCGGCGACGTTGCTTTCGGTGATGCGCGCCTGACCACGGATTTCCTTGACCAGGCGTGAGAGTTTGTCGCTGAGGGCAGATGCCATTGGGGTATTCCGTAGAACGGAACCTTGGTTGAATGCCAACTGAAACCGGCAAGATGAAAACGCTAAACTGTAGGCATGATTTTAGCCAGTGCTTCTCTGCTCGTCCTGACCCTGGCGGTGGCCGCTGCGCTGGCCTATTCAGTCTCAGCCATGGGTGCTGCACGCCTGGGGCCGCAATTGGCCAGAGCGACGGTTTGGCTCGCCTGGTTGTTGCATGGCGTATTGCTGACGGTGAGCCTGTTAGGGCTGGAGCCACGCTTTGGCTTTGCACCAGCCTTGTCAGTGACCGCCTGGCTGATTGCGGCAGTCTACGCAGTCGAGAGCCACGTTTATCCCTTGCTGCAGACGCGCTGGACTTTGTCCATGCTCGGCGCGATTGCCGTCTTGCTGGCTGTTCTGTTTCCGGGCAACCCGCTGCACCCGACGGCCTCGCCCTGGTTGCCCCTGCACTGGGCCTTGGGCATTGCCTCCTACGGCCTATTCGGCGCAGCTGTGGTTCATGCCTGGTTCATGACCCGAGCCGAAGAACGATTTCGCTTGGCTGCCGATCCGCACAGTGGCATGCCACTGTTGACCATGGAACGCCTGACGTTCAGATTCGTGAAGGCGGGTTTCCTGCTCCTGTCAGCGACCTTGCTGGTGGCCATGGTGTTCAGCGGTCAACTTTACGGTGCGGGCGCGCGCTTGAAACTTGATCACAAAACGGCCTTTTCTGTCTTGTCGTGGCTGACTTTTGCAGTGTTGCTGATTGGACGTTCCCGTTTCGGTTGGCGTGGAAAACGAGCGGTGCGTGTCCTGTACACCGGGTCGGCTCTGTTGCTGCTGGCATATGTGGGTTCGCGTTTCGTGATGGAAGTTATCCTGGGACGCACACCGTGAGGCTGCTGCTGGTTCTGGCGGTGCTGTTGATTCTTGTCTGGCTTTGGCGGTCGAACCGCCGGACCAAAGTCGGATTGCAGCAGGATAGGACAGAGTCACCGAAGCCACCACTGGATATGGTCTGCTGTACCTTTTGCTCGGTTCATCTCGCCGTGGTTGATGCCGTGCAGGGAAAGAACGGGGCCTATTGCTGCGAAGATCACCGCCAGAGGGTGGAGTCTTGAATGCACCGCCAGCCAGACGCCAAATCTTGGTTTGATCCTTCCTTGCTGGAACCCAGCATGGAGGCTGCGGAGCGTCCCCAGGAGTTCGAGAGACTTTGGCGTGGTTTCATGACCGCGCGGGTCATGCTGGGATTGGTGCTTCTGCTCTTTCAGGCCGTGGTTTACGAACTTGGTTCGGGGAAGCATTTTGCGCCGGTTGCGTTCTGCGGGCTCTATTGTGTCGTCGCACTGGTTGTCAGGCTGAAAGCTGGCGTGCGTCCCCTACGCAAGATTCTTGACAGCCAATGGCTCATCATCGGCATTGATATTCTGGCCGTTGCTGCGCTACAAGTGACTCATGGCGGCAGTGTCAATTACACCCCGCTTTTTGCGCTGCCTGTTCTGATGGTGTCAGTGTTGGGATCACTGCTGCTGTCGATGGCCTGCGCGGCGGCCGTGACGCTTATGTTGCTGTTGTATGCCGCCTGGGTTTCGGCCCAAATTCCGACAGATGCAGCGGCTCACTTTCTCCAGGCGGCATTGGCGGGTGTCGGTTTTTTTTCCATCGCCTTCTTGGCTAACCAGATTGCCACCCGATTGACCAACGTGGAGCAGCGAGCGCAGCGAAATCAATTGGCGGTTCGTATCCAACGGCAGGTCAACGAACTGGTGATTGAGTCTTTGGCGGACGGTATCCTGGTGCTCGATCAAGGCTGCGCAGTGTTGGCCGCCAACCCGGCCGCGCGTCAGATGCTTGGGGCACAAAGGGATCAAGTGGCGGATTCTTTCAATCTGGCGGCGCTGTCGGGATGGAAAGGATTGGTGGAACTGATCGAACTCAGCTTTTCTGAAAACAGTGCTCGACATGCTGATGTCAATATCCATCATGTTGGCCAGGGGCCGTTACGCGTTCGCGTACACACACAGTTGACAACCGCGCCCGGTGAAAATGGGCAGCACTTATGCGTCATGTTTCTTCAGGATCAGCGTGAAATGGAAGCTCGGATGCGGACCGAAAAGTTGGCAAGCATGGGACGCATGTCGGCTGCTGTCGCCCACGAAATCAGAAATCCACTGGCAGCCATTGTTCAGGCCAACGCACTGCTTGATGAGGACATTGAAAATCAACGGCACAAGCAGCTAACGCAGATGGTTAAGCAAAATGCGGCCCGGCTGGAAAAGATAGTGGAAGAAGTACTGGAAGTGTCCCGCGTGCAGCGACGTGATCGTGCAAAAGCAGCGAATGTGTTTCTTTTGAACGAGGCAGTTGCGCGAATTTGTCGTGATTGGCAGGTTCAGAACCGGCGGGAACAGTTGTTGCACTTTGACATGTCAGAACGAGATCTGCATGTAAGGTTTGAACTTGAACATTTGCGTCGGATACTCGTGAATTTGCTGGACAATGCGCTGCGATATTGCGGTGTTCTCCCCGGGGCCATTGAAGTCTCCACAGGTACTGCATTGACCGGGCAGGCAGTGATGCGGGTCTGGAATGGAGGGCCACCGCTGGATCAGTCTGTACATCGGCATTTGTTTGAGCCCTTCTTTTCATCCGAAAGCCGTTCCAGCGGTTTGGGGCTGTATATTTGTCGCGAGCTGTGTGAGGAGCAGGGAGCCTCGATCGCTTACGACCGATCATCCCGCTGCATCAACGAACTGGCAATCGAGGGTAACGAATTTGCGATCTCCTTCCAGCCCGAAAGACGGGTCAACGACAACCGAGAAGACCGGTGAACCATGGCTGTAAACAGTGCGACAAGCGATGTCCGGATACTGGTTGTCGATGATGAACCGGACTTGAGGACACTCTACGAGTTGACCTTGGTGCGGGATGGTTTTTCGATTTCTACAGCGGGTTGCCTGGCTGAGGCATTTTCTTGTTTGAATCACAGTCGTTTTGACGTCGTCATCACTGACATGCGACTGCCTGACGGATTAGGGGTGGAACTGATACGCTACCTCAAGGAACAGCAGCGCAAGGAGCGATGTGTTGTCATCACTGCCTACGGATCGGCTGAAAATGCGGTTGAATCGCTCAAAGCCGGAGCATTTGACTATCTGACCAAGCCAGTAGATCTCAAACAATTTAGAGGGGTTGTTGCCTCAGCAGTGCAGGACGCAAGGACACGCGTCGGTGTCAGTTCCCCTGCTGCATCGAAAGTCGGTGGCGCGGCACAGGAGACGCTCGCACGACTGGTGGGCGAGTCAGCGAGTATGCGATTGGTCAAGGACCGGATCATCAAGGTTGCACGGAGCATGGCACCTATTTTGGTGACTGGCGAATCAGGCACGGGGAAAGAAATGGTAGCCAACGCGATACATGCCAACAGTCATCGCACGGGCGGCGCCTGGGTTGCGGTAAATTGCAGTGCGATTCCAGAGAATCTGCTGGAGACTGAGTTTTTTGGTGCCAAGAAGGGCGCGTATACCGGATCCAATCAGGATCGTGAGGGGTTTTTTCAAGCAGCGCGGGGCGGCACTTTGTTTCTTGATGAGATTGGCGACCTGCCTGTGGCGATGCAGTCGAAACTGCTTCGTGCCATTCAGGAGAGGTGCGTGCGCCCGATAGGCTCTACGCAGGAAGAGTCGGTGGACGTGCGCATCATCAGCGCAACGCATAAAGACTTGGCATCTGAAGTTCAGGCCGGGCGTTTTCGGCAGGATTTGTATTACAGGCTTAACGTGATCCAGATCCATATTCCTCCGTTGCGTGAGCGGCGTGACGATCTACCGGCGCTGTGCGCCGCGCTGCTGCGGCGGATTGCCTCGGAGTCAGACATTGCGGTACCCATATTGCCGGCGGCCGTGCTGGAACAATTGGCGCTGGATCCGCTGCATGGCAACGTGCGGGAATTGGAGAATTTGTTGCACAGAGCAGTGACCCTGAGAGAAGAGGATGAGTTGCAGTTTGAACCATCGGTGTCTCAGCCGTTAACACAGCCGGTTGCTCCGGCCAATGGCGTAGGTGCGACTGTGTCCGATGGGCGGCAGTCAACCCTGCCGAGCGACCTGCAAAGTTACCTGGATGGGGCCGAGCGAACCATCCTGATCGAGGCATTGCGTGAAACCGGATTTAATCGTACCGCCGCTGCCGCCCGCCTGGGGTTAAGTTTGCGTCAGATGCGTTACAGGATTGCCAGATTGCGCATCGATGCACAGAGTTTCGGCGAGAAATTCAATGACTCGGACTGACGTCAGCGAGCGCCAGGTGTTATGGACGGGTGGTTGGTATGGGCATGCCAAGCGAGTGGTTTCTCCGAATTTTGGACCCCGCCCGGATCAGATGGAAGTCGATCTGATTGTGTTGCACTCCATCAGCCTGCCACCTGGCGAGTACAGCACAGATGACGTCGGAAGTTTTTTCTGTAATCGGTTGAACCTGGAGAAGCACCCCTATTTCCGGAGCCTTGAAGGGCTGCGCGTTTCGGCACATTTTTACATTCGTCGCCATGGCGAACTGTTGCAGTTCGTGAGTGCGGATGATCGGGCCTGGCATGCCGGGGTGTCGAGCTATAGGAACAGCAACAATTGCAATGACAACTCGATCGGCATCGAGCTTGAGGGCGTTGAAGGAGGCATGTTTGAAGTGGACCAGTATGAGACGCTGACAGCTTTGTGCTCGGCTATTTTGCAGCGCTATCCCGTGACGGCGATTGCGGGTCATGAACATGTTGCACCAGGTCGAAAGTCCGACCCAGGCAGCGGCTTTGACTGGGTCTTGTTGCAACAAGGGCTGGGATTGGAGTCGCGAGTTTTTCCTGAACGAGAGATGTCACGATTTGATGCGTGGTCGTGATTGCGGGCGCTGTTCTGTCAAATCATGAGTTGGCGCCTGGACACTATGGGTAGCGGCTTGTAATCTTGGTGGACACCATATATAGTGTGTTTCTCTTTTACAATGACCTTGGGTTTCGAGGTCAAGTGAATGGCGATGTTGCTGCACAACACTTGGCGCTCTCATAAAGGCGTGATG
>CAZZLB010000043.1:0-12408 GCA_964654655.1 uncultured Rhodoferax sp.
CGAAGGGAATGGCACACTGGCGGCCAGTGAATCCTGCACCTCCTTGGGCATCCCGAACATCATGGGTGTGCCAAAGATGCCGGGGGCAATGGTCATGTTCCGAATTCCGTTGCGAGCCAGGTCGCGGGCAATTGGCAGTGTCATGCCGACGATGCCGCCCTTGGAAGCGCTGTAGGCAGCCTGTCCAATCTGGCCATCATAAGCAGCCACAGACGCGGTGGAAATCATCACGCCGCGCTCACCCGTTGCTTCTGGAGCATTTTTGCACATGGCATCGGCCGCGAGGCGAATCATATTGAAGCTGCCTATCAAATTGACGGTGATGCACTTGCTGAAAACGCCGAGATTGTGAGCTCCACTTTTGCCAACTGTCTTCTCCGCTGGCGCGATGCCAGCGCAGTTAACCAGGCCCACTAATTTGCCCATGGACACAGCCTTGGACACGACGGCCTGCGCGTCCGCTTCCTGACTTACATCGCATTTGACGAAAGCACCCCCAATTTCCCGTGCCACAGATTCACCTTTTTCGGCTTGCATATCGGCGACGACTACATGAGCGCCTTTGCTCGCCAGCAAGCGGGCAGCGCCTTCGCCCAATCCGGATGCGCCACCAGTAACGATAAATACCTTGCCTGCAATGTCCATAATGCTCTCCAAAAAGTGATTGACGTTAACGTAAACGTCAATTATGACTTATGCGATACATGCGAAGGTCTGATGTAGCGGACAAAGAGCTATTTCGTGCTTGCTGGTATACTCGCACTCCTCGGGCAATCCTTAGGCGCGTAGCTCAGCTGGTTAGAGCACCACCTTGACATGGTGGGGGTCGTTGGTTCGAGTCCAATCGCGCCTACCAAATTCCATTTTTTCACGCAATCTCAGGGTAAACCTTGGGATTCTGCGCTGGGGTGTTCCCTAGAATGTGTTGCAGTGCAATACATTTTGATGGCCTCCATCCAGGCCACTGGAGTCCCCATGCAAAGCAAGAAGACCAGTGAAGAAAAAGTCACGCAGCGTGTCATTAAGAAATATCCTAATCGCAGGCTTTATGACACGACGACGTCAAGTTACATCACGTTGGCGGAAGTGAAACGCCTGGTGATGAGCAGCGAACCCTTCACGGTGCGCGATGTCAAGACGGGAGAGGATCTGACGCGCAGCATCTTGCTTCAGATCATTCTTGAGGAGGAGTCCAACGGATCTCCAATGTTTACCGCTCCGGTGCTGGCCAGTGTGATCCGCTTTTACGGCAATGCGATGCAGGGATTTATGGGTGGCTATCTGGAGAAGAACATTCAGGCCTTGCTGGAAGTGCAGGGAAAGTTCGCTGAACAAACCAAAGGACTCAGTCCGGAAATGTGGACCCAGTTTCTGGTAGCGCAGTCCCCGGCGCTACAGGGAATCATGGGCGGGAGTCTGGAGCAATCCAAGAATTTGCTGTCGCAGATGCAGGAACAAATGGAAAAGCAGACCGGTCAAATGCTGGGTGCATTCGGGATCAAGCGCTGATTCCACGATGAAAGCAGGAACAAAGAGTTAATGAGTGCAGTTATCGAAAACGCGGACCCAACACCCAAAGTCGGCTTCGTCAGCCTGGGCTGTGCCAAGGCGCTGACGGATTCTGAACTGATTCTGACGCAACTGACTGCTGAGGGATACCAGACCTGCAAGACTTTCGAAGGGGCTGATCTGGTCATTGTGAATACCTGCGGTTTCCTAGATGATGCGGTCAAGGAAAGCCTGGACGCGATTGGTGACGCATTGACGGCCAATGGAAAGGTGATTGTGACGGGTTGTCTTGGGGCAAAAACACTGACAGGTGGAGCCAATCTGGTTCGCGAATTGCACCCCAGTGTGCTGGCAGTGACTGGCCCGCAGGCGACGCGCGACGTGATGGATGCGGTGCATGCCCATTTGCCACGCCCGCATCGCCCATTTTTGGACCTGGTTCCAAACTCATTTGGTATTGCGGGCGTGAAACTCACGCCCGGGCACTACGCTTACATGAAAATCAGCGAGGGGTGTAACCACCGATGCACGTTTTGCATCATTCCTTCAATGAGAGGTGACCTCGTTTCGCGGCCGATTGGCGATGTGCTGCGGGAGGCACGTGCCTTGTTTGAGGGGGGTGTCAAGGAATTGCTGGTGATCAGTCAGGATACGTCGGCCTATGGGGTCGACGTTCAATACCGAACCGGTTTCCATGAGGGCAGGCCGATCAAGACGCGGTTACTGGAACTGGTGCAGGCTCTTGGCGAGATGGCTGCCCCATTTTCGGCTTGGGTACGCTTGCACTATGTCTATCCTTATCCCAGTGTCGATGACCTTATACCGCTGATGGCAGAAGGCAAGGTGTTGCCCTATCTGGACGTCCCCTTTCAGCACAGTCACCCGGATGTACTCAAACGCATGAAGCGCCCCGCCAGTGGCGAAAGAAACATCGAGCGGATTCGGCGTTGGCGTGAAGCATGCCCTCAAATCGTGGTCCGCAGCACCTTTATCACAGGCTTTCCGGGTGAGACAGAGAAAGAGTTCTCCCACTTGTTGGAATTCATGCAGGAGGCAGGAATTGATCGTGCCGGTTGCTTTGCCTACAGTCCCGTGCCAGGTGCAACGGCCAACGATCTTCCAGGGATGCTGCCGCTTGAAGTCAGGGAAGAGCGGCGTGCTCGCTTCATGGCGGTCGCCGAGGCTGTCTCCGTGGCCAAACTGAGGCAACGCCTTGGTTCTACCATGCAGATCCTTGTCGATGCAGCGTCAGGCCTTGGCAAAAAGGGCGGCGTGGGACGAAGTTATGCCGATGCCCCTGAGATTGATGGTGTAGTGAAATTGTTGCCGCCTGAGAAGATCAGCAAGACTTTCAAGGTGGGTGAATTTACTCGAGCGCGCGTAGTGGGAACCGAGGGGCACGATCTCGTGGCTCAGCCTTTTTGAAACACTGTTTGCATATTCGATTGCAGAAAACAAAAAGCCGCGTGAAATCAAGCGGCTTGAAATCAAAAAACAACCCGGAAAGCGCGTCAAAGTCTACCGGAATTCAATTATATTGGTGCCCAGGAAGGGACTCGAACCCCCACGGAGTTACCCGCTAGTACCTGAAACTAGTGCGTCTACCAATTCCGCCACCTGGGCATCTCAGGAAAGTGAGAGATTGTATCAAAAATTCCAGCCAAACCAGCGGCCTGCTGGACGAAGTTGAAGGAACAGTTCAGGGGCATCGTGATGGTCACGGATTTGTTTCTCGTGATGACGGTGAACCGGATATCTATTTGCCACCCAACGAGATGCGCGCGGTCTTGCACAAGGACCGCGTCAGAGTTCGCATCGTGCGCAGTGACCGCAGGGGACGCCCTGAAGGGCGCGTGCTCGAAATCGTTGAGCGAACCAATGATTCGATCATTGGGCGCCTGTTGCTCGAGAGCGGTATCTGGATCATGGTTCCGGAGGACAAGCGTTACGGTCAGGATGTACTGATTCCGAAGGCTGCAACCGGGGCCGGCAAGGCGGGGCAGGTGGTTGTTGTTGAACTGACGGAAGCACCGTCGCTGTATGGCCAGCCGGTAGGGCGTGTGACAGAGGTGCTGGGCGAGGTGGATGATCCGGGTATGGAGATTGAAATAGCGGTGCGCAAGTATGGCGTTCCGCATGAATTTTCGCCCGCCTGTATCGCGCTGGCCCGCACTTTGCCTGAGAAGGTTCGAGCCAGCGACAAACTGCATCGTGTCGATCTGACAGACGTGCCACTTGTCACCATTGATGGTGAAGACGCGCGCGATTTTGACGATGCTGTTTATTGTGAACCGGTAAAGATCGGCAAAGGAAAGTCTGCCGTGCAGGGCTGGCGTCTGCTCGTAGCGATTGCCGATGTCAGTCATTACGTGGAAAACGGCTCCGCCATTGATGTGGAAGCCTATGACCGCGCTACCAGCGTCTACTTCCCACGCCGCGTGATCCCGATGCTGCCTGAGAAACTTTCCAATGGACTGTGTTCACTCAATCCGGAGGTCGAACGCTTGTGCATTGTGTGCGACATGATGGTGAGTGCGGAGGGTGAAGTGTCGGCCTACCAGTTCTATCCGGCTACCATCTGGAGTCACGCACGATTTACCTATACAGAGGTTGCTGCCATCCTGGCCAACACCCGAGGTCTGGACGCTGTGAAACATCAGGACAGGGTGACGGATCTGATCAATTTGCATGGTGTCTACGAGGCACTGCACAAGTCGCGCGTACGGCGTGGAGCGGTCGACTTTGAGACCGTCGAGACGCAGATCGTGTGTGACGAGACAGGACGTATTGAGAAAATCGTGCCGCGCACTCGCAATGAGGCGCACAAACTGATTGAAGAGGCCATGCTGGCGGCCAATGTCTGCAGCGCCGACTATATTGCTCAGAGTAAACATGCTGGCCTGTTCAGGGTCCATGAAGGTCCGACTCCTGAGAAGATTGAACTCCTTCGCAACTATCTCAAAGTCACAGGCATCGCGTTAACGATAAGCGACAACCCCAGCCCAGGGGAATTTCAAGCGATTGCCGGTGCGACCAAAGACAGACCGGACGCGCAGCAAATTCATTCCATGCTGTTGCGCTCTCTGCAACAGGCGATTTATACCCCCGTCAACAAGGGGCACTTTGGTTTGGCGTTTGACGCCTACACCCATTTCACGAGCCCGATTCGACGCTATCCTGATCTGCTGGTGCACCGGGTCATCAAAGCGATTCTCGCGAAAAGCAAGTACCAGCTGCCAGTACTTCCGATTCCTGGCGAAGCACACACGAAACTGGCACGGCGACTTGAAAAAGGACTGGCCTCCCGAGTCGCCGAGCCCGGAACAAAAACAAAAAAGCTTAGTCAGGAAGCGCAAGGGTGGTTGGCGGCGGGGCTGCATTGCAGCGCCAACGAGAGGCGTGCGGATGAGGCAAGTCGGGATGTAGAGGCTTGGCTCAAGTGCAAGTACATGCGTGAGCACCTGGGTGAGGAGTACAGCGGGGTCGTGAGTTCCGTGACGAGTTTCGGAATATTTGTCACATTGGACGCCATGTATGTGGAGGGTCTGGTTCACATCACCGAACTGGGTGGTGAGTACTACCGATTTGATGAAGCCAGGCAGGAATTACGCGGTGAACGAACTGGCATGCGTTACGCCATCGGCTCGCGAGTCAAGGTGCAGGTGAGTCGGGTTGACCTCGATGGTCGCCGGATCGATTTTCTCCTGACGCATGAAGGCGACGGGTTCACGGCGCGGGCGCTGAAAGACAAAGAGGCATCGCGTATGGAGTGTCGCCCGATCGCCGACGCTAGACAGGACCGATCGGCTGCCAAACGTGCGTCAAGGACGATTTCCCAACCTCTGGCTCGCGTGTCAAAATCCGGTGGAAGGGGGCCCAAGTCAGGTGCCAGGGCTGTTGGCATCAAGAGCAAAGACAAAGTTAACAAGTCGCGTCGCCGGACTTGAGGTGACGAGGCATCTTTTTTCGGGAAAAGATCATGAATTCATCTTCAAAGGTGGCGATTGTGACCGGCGCTGGCACTGGCATTGGCAGGGCCGCGGCCCTGGCATTTCTCAAGGATGGGTACAAGGTGGTTCTTGCAGGTCGACGGCCGGAGCCATTGGCAGCGGTTATCGCCGCAGGCGACGCAGTTGAACGCTGTCTGGCGGTGCCTACCGACGTGGCGGATCCGGACTCAGTGAGGTCGTTGTTTGATGCGGCTGTGGCACGGTTTGGCCGCGTTGACGTACTGTTCAATAACGCAGGGGTTGGTGCACCTGCCATCCCGTTGGAAGACTTGACTGTGGCGCAGTGGAAGTACGTCGTTGACATCAATCTGACAGGCATGTTTCTTTGCCTGCAGCAGGCTTTTCGGGTGATGAAGTTACAAACACCGCGGGGAGGGCGGATCATCAACAACGGTTCAATTTCGGCCACCACACCACGTCCGAACTCCATCGCCTACACCGCGACCAAGCACGCGGTCAAGGGACTGACCAAGACCGCCTCTTTGGATGGTCGCAAATACGATATCGCTGTTGGCCAGATCGATGTAGGCAATGCAGCTACAGAGATGGTTCAGAGGATGGCTGCAGGCATTGAACAGGCGAGCGGCGCGATAGCCGTCGAACCTCTGATGGATGTCAATATTGTGGGGCAATCCGTGCTTTATATGGCCAATTTGCCATTGGAAGCGAACGTCATGTTCCACACGGTGATGGCTACCAAAATGCCGTTCGCCGGTCGAGGCTGACCTATTTGTGGCAGCTTTGTAAGGGCGTTCCGTATCAACCAGGCGAGCCTTGGCTAGGCGCGGTTTGAAAGTGCTCCAGCTGTCAACGGGATTTGTGCCGGCCACTCATCCGCGTGCGTACCATGCCAAAAGACCGCGTCGCAGGCAGCCAAAAAGGCAGGCTGTTGTGCAGCCAGTCGCGCGCCTATCATGCCGGCAAGTACGTCACCAGTGCCGGCAGTGGCCAACTTGGCGTTGCCACTCGGGTTGACCACTGGCGTCTCTCCAGGCGCTGCGATGATTGTGCCGGAACCTTTGAGAACGACGGTGCAGCCAAAGCGCGCTGACAATTGTTCGGCGATCTGGAGCCGACGGCTCTGTACATGCTGCGCATTGCTATCCAACAACCGGGCCGCTTCAAGGGGATGAGGAGTGAGTACCGTGCTCAACTGGCGACCAGAGCGCTGGCACAACAATGCCTCAAGCTGAGAGTCCCTCGCGATCGCATTGATGGCATCTGCATCAAGTACAAGACGCGCAGCGCTCGACAGGATTCTTGCCAAAGGCTCACGCACGGCGTCACCGCCGCCACAGCCGGCGACGACTGTCAGCAGCTTGAAATCAAGCGATTCGATGGCTCTGAACATCAACTCAGGTTGCTGCGGATCCAAGGCTACGGCTTGGTGTTGGAGCAGACCCACAAAAACCCGCCCGGCGCCGGCCTTCAGCGCTGCGGTTGCAGCCAGCAGGGCGGCACCCGCCATGCCAGGTGCGCCGCCAACAACAGCGACGTCGCCATAGCTGCCTTTGTGTGACGCATGAGGCCGCTGGGTTTGACCTGGTACACCCGCGAGCCAGGCTCTGGGGACAATGACCGTGTCTTCGTTGACAAGACTTTGACTGACGGCAAGGTCATCGAGCCACACTGTTCCTGAACTGTCGCGGCCGTGGCCTGTAAACAATCCTGGTTTGAGTGTGAGCAGGCTCAGCGTGTGATCAGCATGGACGCAATGCTGCATTACCGCTCCTGAATCTGCCAGCAACCCGGTTGGAATGTCCACTGCCAGGACGGTGGCAGAACCATTGTTCATCTGTTCGATCCAGTTCCTCATGCGTCCCTCTGGCGCACGGCTGGCACCCACACCCAAAAGTGCATCGATACAACAATCAAAATCTGAAGGGGGTTCTTCGTTGAACTGGATGCCTGCTGCACAAGCGCGCTGATGGGATGACGCAGTGTCCAGCGGTACCGTATCAGGCTTGCCCAACCACGTGACGACCACCGACTTGCCCCGACTCGCGAGGTTGATCGCTGCTTCAATCCCATCGCCACCATTGTTTCCCGGACCACAGGCAATCCAGATGCGTCGGCTGTGCGGTGCAATCGCCATGGTGAGCTGGGCAACCGCCATTCCAGCGCGTCGCATAAGCGTGTGCGGTGGCAAGGCGGCTTTTGCCAAGCCTTCCATACGGCGCGTCTCCTCGACGCTGTACAGGGCGTGACGCTTGCAGAAATCAATCTTTTGCACAGAATTTAAAACTCGTAGCTATCCCCTTCACGCGCCAGGCGATATTCAGGACCGCCGGGTTGTGGAGGGTTGTCAGCCAGAACTCGCTGAAATACCTCATCCAGCGCAGCGTCACTTCGAGTGGGTTCATGGTGAGTGCAGAACAGGACCTGAGAACCAGCACGCAGCGCATATTCGATGCTTGAGCTAAAGGTGCCGTGCCCCCAACCTTTCTTGGCAGGATATTCCTGCTCCGTGTAGGAACAGTCCGCGATCAACACATTGACCCCGCTCATGGCATTCAAAATGGCTTGATGTCGTTGCTCAACCAGAACCTGATACTCGGCATATTCCTTGTCAGCTGGCTCGTAGATATTTTGCGGAGGTTCGTGATCTCCGGTAAAGAAGATCGACTTGCCATTGGCTTCAATCCGGTATCCAAAATTTACAACCGGGTGGTTCATCAGGTAGGGAGTAATGGTGGCTGAGCCGATCTGAATGCTTTGGTCGGGAGTGAGCGTCACATATTCAATGCGTGCCTTCATCTCCGCTTCACGTACCGGGAAATAACTGTATTGCAACTGAACCGACATCACTTGCTCGACGCCCTTGCCGGCGACGGGGTCGTAGGCGCCGTGCAGGCGCATCAAATTGCCGGGAATAAAGTTGGGCGCGAAAAATGGCAAGCCCTGAATGTGGTCCCAGTGCGTATGGGATATGAGTACATTGGCGGTCAGCGGCATCTCGCCGAGCAGGGTTTGGGAGAGCGGAAAAATACCCGTACCTGCGTCGATGATGATCAGTTCGCCATTG
Source organism: uncultured Rhodoferax sp. (assembly GCA_964654655.1). Classification (GTDB taxonomy): domain Bacteria; phylum Pseudomonadota; class Gammaproteobacteria; order Burkholderiales; family Burkholderiaceae_C; genus Rhodoferax. The sequence continues at coordinate 8,545 of CAZZLB010000043.1, forward strand.
TCAGTGCGAACTTCGATGCAGGTTGTGTTGCCGCCGTAGTGTGCGGTGGCCGGGCCGGGAGAAGCGATGGAACCGCGCACGCCCCAGAATTTGACCTTCATAGATTGTCCTGAAAAATATGAAAACAGCGGGGCATGTGAAAAAAAGCGACGTCGAAGAACAATGCGTGGGCTATCAGGAATGAATTCGCAAATCCTTGCCGGATTATGCGCGCAGTCGATCGGTTGCACATCCGGTCATATCCAGGTCAGGCTTCTTTCCGCCTATCAGGTCGCTGATGATCCTGGCCGAACCGCAACTCAGTGCCCAACCACTTGAGCCATGTCCAAGATTAAGCAGGACGCCGGGAACGCCGCTGGCGCCCACGATCGGCGGCCCAGCCGCTAGCATGGGCCTTGCCCCCTTCCACTCCTGTACGCCGCTTGAGAGGTTGGCCGCACCAGGAAACCAGTCATGCAGGACTTTGTAGAGGGTCTGGAGCGAGCTCGATCGCTTTTTGTCGATCGAGCCACCGATCTCTGCGCTGCCAGCGACTCTGACGCGATTGCCAAGACGCGAAATTGCCACCTTGTAGCGTTCATCCATGACGGCGCTGACGGGCGAGTTGACCGGTTCGCGTATTGCGGCACTGATCGAGTAGCCGTGTACTGCAGTCAAAGGAATATTCAGACCCAGAGGCTTCAACAACCGAACGGAGTCCACGCCGGCGCAAATCACGACTGCGTCGAACAATCGAGGCTGGCTTTCACCAGCGACGTCTACCGCCACACCCATGTTGCTGCGAATGCTGGCGACGTTGGTGCTGAAGGAAAACTCGGCACCGCGTCGTTGAGCTTCGTTCTTCAACATCAGCGCGAACTGCCGACAGTTTCCTGCCTCGTCTTGCGGCAAATGTATCGCACCATGGAAAACCATATCCGGATTGAGTGCTGGCTCAACCTTTCGGGCGTCCTCCGTGCTGATTTCCTTGAAGCTTACGCCCGCATCGCGCAGCACCTGCAGACCGGGTTGCACCAGCTTGCTGTCCCTCGCGGAGCGCAGTAACACCATATAGCCGTCGCTACGTTCATAGTCCAGCTTCAGGGCGGCGGTGACGTGATGCAGCCGCTCCCGACTGTAGAAGGCCAGGCGCTGAAGCTGTGCACGATGCGCTAGATAGGTATCAAGTTTGCAGGCCCGATAGAACTTCCACATCCAGCTCAGATCGTGACGTGTCAGCGGCAGGCTGACCTTGACGGGTGCGTAGCGCCTCAACAAATGGCCCAACACCTTGCCCGGCATACCGGGGGCGGACCATGGTGTGACGTAGCCCGGTGCTACCAGACCCGCGTTGGCAAAACTGGCCTCTTCGGCGGCAGCACCTCGACGCTCCATTACACAGACATGATGACCATCGCATACCAACTCGTAGGCCGTCGTCACGCCAATGATGCCAGCACCAATAACTGCAATTTTCATGAATTCCTATGTTCAAACCGGGTACAACCAGAAGCCATCAAAGTCTGGGTTGTTGAAGCAACTTCTCAATTTCAAACGCAATATTCAGCACTGGGTCATCTTGCAGGGCGCCAGCCCAAACCATCAAGCCAACTGGTAATTCGCCACCGACGTGGCATGGAATCGAAATTGCGCAGCCATCCAGCATGTTGACAACGCTGGTGTTTCTCAGCAGCAGGGAATTGGTTCGAAAGAAGGCATCATCACGCTGCGCGCCGGGCGCTACGTCTGATATCGGTGGCGCCACCACCGCGACGGTGGGCGACAGCACCGCATCAAATCCTTGAAGCCGATGCGTCATCCTGTCGATCCAGTCGCGGCGTGCGAGCAGCAGTTCAATGTAGTCCCGAGCACTCATGCTGCTGCCCCGTTCGATCCGTGCTGCTACTCGATCGTCGTAGGAGTCCTTCTTGCTGGCAAGAAGTTGGTAGTGCCAGACGTAACTCTCGGCGGCGGAAAAACTGCCGTTGGCCTGCATCTGCTGAAGTTCATTGATCTCTGGCAGCGCTATGTCCTCGATTCGGGCGCCTGCTCGGCGCAGTATGTCCAGAGTCCTGTGCCAGGCGCGAGCGACGGTCGTGTCCAGATCGTCAAGCATGAGGGTCCTGGCGATACCCAGGCGGTAGGCTGACAGAGGCGCGGGACTGCGCACGATGCGCCGTTGCGCCAGGATCTCGTGGACCATCATGGCGTCAGGCACGCAGCGCGTGAGGGCACAGACAGTATCCAGCGTGGTCGACAAGGGCAGCGTGCCATCGGCCGGAACCAGTCTGGCGGTACTTTTGAAACCTACAACACCGCAGAGCGCCGCTGGAATCCGAATGGAGCCCCCGGTATCGGATCCGAGACCAATATAGGCGGCACCGGTGGCGACGGACACCGCAGCGCCAGAGGATGATCCGCCGGGAATGCGAGGTACATCTTTGGCAGCTGGATTGTGTGGAGTGCCATAGTGCGGGTTGATACCAACTCCGGAGAACGCAAACTCTGACATGTTGGTGCGTCCTATAAAGGCCGCGCCGGCAAGTCGCAGTCTGGCTACCGCCGTACTGTCGCTGATTGCTGGTGGGGCGTCGCGCAGAACCAGCGACCCGGCGCTGGTGGTTTGTCCTCCGATGTCAAACAAGTCCTTGACGGAGACTGAAAGTCCGGCCAAGGGCTTTTTCGCGATGTCAGGGGTGGCGGCGACGGCACGCGCTTGATCAAAGCAAGTGCCGAGAAAAACATGATGGCAACGCCCGGATTGCGCCACAGCAATGGACTGATCCATTTCAGCGATAGGCTGAATCTGGCCACTGTGCAGCTTATCCAAGGTTTTGTGAAGGTCTGGCAGCATGAAAAGATGGTGGTCTGTGCTATAGTCCTTGGGTTCAGCGGAGGGGCCGAAATGGCTGCTTTGCGAACAAATATGCAAACCAGTTTAATCAAGGTGTTGCGATCACTGAAGGCGATTTTGTTTTCAGGGTTGCAAAGCAGACTGGATTTTAGACCTAACCTTTGGAGTTATACATGTCAGTAACCATGCGCGAAATGCTGGAAGCGGGCGTCCATTTTGGCCACCAGACACGCTTCTGGAATCCCAGGATGGCCCCGTTTATTTTCGGCCATCGCAACAAGATCCACATCATCAATCTGGAAAAATCGTTGCCGATGTTCCAGGAAGCTGCCAAGTTTGTGCGCCAGATCTCGGCCAAGCGCGGAACGGTACTGATGGTCGGAACCAAACGCCAGGCGCGGGAAACTGTGGCGGAGGAAGCCAGGCGAGCTGGCGTGCCTTACGTCGATCAGCGCTGGTTGGGTGGCATGTTGACAAACTTCAAGACGGTCAAGACATCCATCAAGCGTCTGAAAGACATGAAGATCCAGCAAGAAGCAGGGCTGGACAGCCTCAGCAAGAAGGAACAATTGATGTTTGCCCGTGAACTGGCCAAACTCGAGCGCGATATCGGTGGTATTCAGGATATGACCGTTTTGCCTGATGCTATTTTTGTGATTGATGTCGGTTTTCACAAGATTGCGATTGCCGAGGCCAAGAAGCTGGGTATTCCGCTGGTTGCAGTGGTTGACACCAACCATTCGCCCGAAGGCATTGACTACGTCATACCCGGCAATGATGATTCATCCAAGGCGGTTGTGCTTTATGCGCGTGGCATTGCGGACGCGATCATCGAGGGCCGTACCAACATGGTTGATGATGTGGTCAAGGCGATAGCCGCGGAGACCGCTGACGAATTTGTTGAAGTGGATGAGACGGCTGTTTGAGTCACCGCCATCCCCAAAAAAGGGGGCTTTCGTGCCCCTTTTTTTGGTCGTTTTTTAATTTTTGAATTGAGTACGGAGAATAGAAATGGCTGCAATTACCGCGAG
>CAZZLB010000044.1:0-12282 GCA_964654655.1 uncultured Rhodoferax sp.
ACCATCGCATTGGCATCAGCGGTCATAGCATGGCGATCTAGCGGTCGAATCCACTTGCATGCGATCACAATGATGATCGCTGCGCTGTCACTGCTGCCCGCGCTGCAGTACGTTTTCGATCTGGTGCTGCTGTCGGGCACCGCCTGGATCAGCAGCGCCTATTTGATTGGCTTTTTTCTAGCCACCGTAACAGGATCAAAATGGGAGGTCTCCAGCCCAGGGCAGTTGGCGGACGGTTTGTTCCTCGCTATTGGCATTGCCTCAATAGGGTCAGTGGGATTGCAGCTGCATCAGTGGCTTGAATCAAGCTCTCTTGAAGCGTGGTCAATGGGAAATTCCCTGGGACGACCGTTCGCCAATTTTGGGCAACCTAACCAATTGGCGACGTTTCTGCTTTGGGGCTTGCTGGCTGCGGCGTGGGGGGTGCTGCGCAGACAGATTGGCGGACCGACGGCCATTCTCATGGCGATGTACCTGCTTTGGGGCCTGGCTTTGACGCAGTCCCGTACCGCATCGCTGGGACTAGGCATCGCCGTCATTGCCTGCTGGTACTGGCGATCCCTGTGGCCTGACTCCCGCCTGCCGTGGATAGTTACCGGGCTCGCGCTTTACTTTATTGCCTGTACCAACGCAATGGCTTGGCTCGGTTTGACACTGCATCCTGATGGAATCGCTGGCGCAAGTGACGCGGCCCGCGTCGCCGCCGAACTGCGCCCACTTATATGGTCCGTATTTGTTGACGCGGCTTTGCAGCATCCGCTATTTGGTTACGGATGGAATCAGATCGGTCTGGCACAACTGACCGTTGCACTGGCGCACCCATCCCTTCAAGTCTTGCATGCGCACTCCCATAACCTATTTCTTGACCTGGTATTGTGGTGCGGAATTCCTTTGGGACTGCTCGTCACGCTTGCGCTGATCCGATGGTTTTGGACGAAATTCCTGAGAGTAAGGAACGCAGAGGAGGCGGTGTTGCTGCTGTGCCTGCTGATCATCGCCAATCACGCAATGCTGGAGCTTCCCCTGCATTACGCGTACTTCTTGCTGCCCTGCGGACTGCTTGTTGGTGCCCTCAATGCACGGATTGATTCGACTCCGGTCACGTCTGTTGGACGATGGGGCTTTTTGCTGATTTGGCTGACAGCGGTCGGACTGCTGTCCCTCATTGTCCGGGATTACCTGAGCGTAGAGGACAGCTACCAGGAACTGCGTTTTGAGCAGGCTCGTATCCGAACCAATGGACCGCCTGCACCACCAGACGTAATCCTGTTAACCCAATTTCGGGAGTTCATTCGACTGGCACGATTTGAGCCGGGCAAGGACATTGATCAACCAGATATCGACTGGATGCGACGCGTTGCAATGACCTTCCCCGGTACGGCGACCCTACCAAAACTGGCGCTGGGCCTCGCACTCCATGGCCAGGAAATTGAAGCCATTCAATCTCTAGAGAAAGCCTGCAAAATTGAATCTGCATCCGGTTGCGCGACAGTCAGGCAGTATTGGCGAGATCAGACGAAGGTGCATCCCGAGATTGCAAGGGTCGCCTGGCCAAATTCGGATTCTGCTCCCATATCGCCTTGAATGCGTCCTCCAGGTTGCGGGCAAATCTCGGTGCGTCGAAAAGGGCCGATCCAAGCACACGGCTGCGTAGCGAATGCCTCAGGGTTTCCAGCCCCTTTTGGTCTCGCGCAAAAGAGACCGCCTTGGCCAGATAATCTGTTTCATCGACCGCAATCCATTGATCCAGCCCGACGCAGCCAAGCATCGATGCACCCTGCCTTCCGATCACCGAATTCCCTTTCAGAGTGAGTGTTGGGACACCCATCCACAAGGCTTCGCAAGTGGTTGTTCCACCGGTGTAGGGAAAAGTATCGAGGATCAGGTCAACTTCCCTGTAACTCGCCAGATATTCTGCGCGAGGTACAGGTCCAAGCAGAGTTACTCTGGCCGGATCAACTCCGGCCTCAAGCAGGCGTTGCCTGAACAGATGTTGAAATTCAGCGTCGTTTACTTGATTGAAAGCAAGACGCAATCGGGCGCTTGGCAAAGCCTGCAGAACCTGCCCCCACAACTTCAGCACATGATCATTGATTTTGGACAGGCTTTGAAAACAACCGAAAGTCACAAAGCCATTGCGCGCTGCTGGTAAAGGGGCAACAGGTATTTCAAACGGAGGGACAGAAAAGCAGAATCTCGTCTCAGGCAGATAACAGATGGCCTCGCTGAAGCAATCCTTGTCAGTCACATGAAGACTTGTCTGATCGGCAAGGACATAGTCCATCTGTGGCAAACCGGTACTCGCCCAGTAACCCAACCAGCTGACCTGCAGCGGGGCCGGCTTGAGCGCAAACACGGGCAACAAATTGCCCTCTGTGCAGCCATTCAGGTCAACCAATATATCGATCCGATCGGAGCGGATTTTTTCGGCTGCCGTGTTTGCCTGGAGCCCCGCAATGCTCTCCCACTGGACAAAATACGACCGAATCCGCTCAGTCAGTTCGTCGACTTTCGCACTCGTTGCGTAGGCCACCAGTTGCACCCGCGTGGAGTCAATATTCGCCAGTACGCTTTCCAGAAAATATCCGACGGGATTGTTGCAAAAGCGCCCTGAAACCAGGCCAACTCTGAGGGGCCGGCTGCATCGGTTGTCGGTATCGACCAGCCACTCGCTGTACGCCGGACCAACAACGCTCTGCAAACGTGTACCAAACTCGCGAGCCTGTATCAGATACTCTGACCCTGATACTTTTTGATCAATGCTCAGGCAATACAGCAAATTTGCATGCGCGGTCAGGAAATTGGGGTTTATCAGTGTCGCCTGCCGGAAACTGTCGGCCGCCTCGGATAATCGACCTTGTGCCAGCTGAACACCGCCAAGATTGCTGAGGTAAACATCAGAACGTGGATCGGTCGACAAGGCCTTTCTGTAACATTTTTCCGCCTCAAACAACTTCCCAATGACCTGAAGCGCCATGCCAAGATTGTTTTCAGCGCTCGGATAATCCGATCTCAGAGCCAGCGCCTTCCTGCTGCATTGCTCCGCATCCCAGTGCCGGCCAAGCTCCAGGAAGACCAAGCCTAGATCACGGTAGGTCTCGGCGGAATCAGGCTCAATGCCCAGAGCACGCTTGAAGCTCTCGATAGCCTCCTCCAGTCGCCCGGCCCTGAATAGAACCTTCCCCTGACCTCGGTGCAAACCGGCATGGCCAGTATTCATGCGTAGCGCTTTGTCGTAACTTTCCAGTGCCTCCGCCAAGCATCCCTTCGCATCCATGTTGGCGGCAAGACAAGCCTGTACATCGGCTGAAACCGGATCCACCTCCAAAGCGAGCCGAGTCTGAATCTCAGCAGCATCAAGATTTCCGGTGACCCGAAAAACCGCCGCCAGATTGGTATGTGCCTGTACCAGCTTCGGATTCAATTTCAAGGCTGACTTATAGGAATCCACGGCCCTGGGCCACTCTTCACTGAACGACTCAAGATTGCCAAGAAAAAACCTGAAAGACGCGTTTTCTGGATACTTTGAAATCGCCACCCCAATCACCTCACGCGCCCGCTTCACATCGTTGATCTGAAATAGGGCATGGCAAAGTTCACCATAAAGTGACTCAAACCTTGGCTGCAAAGCAAGCGCCTTCTCGAACAAGTTCACCGCCTTGGAGAATTCGCGCAGTTCGATGCATGTCCGCCCCAACAAATAGATCGGATCAAAACTGTCGGGCTGCAGCGTCGCCGCCCTTTGAAACGCTGCCTGTGCACCAACCAGATCCCCCTTTTCGTTCAAGGCAAAGCCCAGACTGGTGTATGCGTCGCAAGAATTCGGGTCTGAAGCGAGCGCTTTGTGGTAACAATCGATTGCGCCTTGCAAATCACCGCGATCCAGCAACTCGTTGCCACGCCGCCTCTGCGCTACGCTGTCAGTCAGCGCATCTGACGAGGCAAGCGGCGTCTGCACAACAGCCTTCGTAGTCGACTGCTTGCCGGTGAACAAACGACCAAGCCAATTATTCATTTGTTGCGACTTCCAACAGCCTGATCAAAGCTGCTTGACCAGCCACTCGGTCAAATCATCAACATATTTGGCGTCATAGCCCGCATCTTTCAGGGTCCATTTGAAACTGTTGGCAAGTTTGGCCTTGGTGTAAAAGTTCAGCTTGTTCGAAGCCTTGAACTGATTTATGCGCAAGCCCAGTTTCGTCAACAGCTCGCGTGTCTTTGTGGCGAATTTTTTTTCGTTTTTCTGCGTATCGACTGGCATCCGTTCGGCAAAAAAACCTGCCAACTCCGTGCCAAATTCAGTGGCAGCGCTTGCATCAAACCATCCAAACGGCATATAAATTTCCCCGGTTTTGTTGATCAATTGAAAAACGGCAAGGTTCTGATTTCAGTCCGGCAAGCGCAGCAACGCACGTTGCGCTGGCGTGGCCGGTTGCTTGAAGGCCAGCGCGCCAATGGCAAAGTCACCCTTTGACGCATTGATCCAGACCTCGACAAATCCCGCTGCGAGCAGCACGTTGCGCAACGAATCCGGTGTAAATCCAGTCCTGTGCGCGTAAAAATCGACGCCGCTGGAAGCAATCTGTTTCCCCCACCCGTAGATTACGTCATGCACAGAGATGGGGCCCACTGCAGACTCATACAGAACGGCGTGGATGTCGCCTCCATTGTCAACACAATGTTGCATGACCCCTTGCATGTCGGGCACATGGATTTCGGCAAACCCGTCAGACTTCAGCACGTGCATGAAGCCCGCAAGAACCTTTGGAACATCATGCTGGAAATAGTGCTCCAGATTGTGGGAGCAATAGATCGCGTCAAACAAGCCACGCGGCTGTGTTGTCAACATGCGCGCATCGAGCACGATATCCGCACCCGTTGTCGGGTCAATGTCCAGCAGCAAATGGGACCATTCCTGATACCACTCAGAAATGGGGATTTCCTTGCTGCCACCCCCAACATTCAGAACACGCGGGGTTTCGTCGTCCTCCAATGCCGAAGGTGCCCGCTGGCCCTCCTTGTGCCCCCACATATTCTTCACGACATTCAAGAGAATCATAGGTCAGTTCAATCCAACAGGTGTGCGTCGTCAAGCACGCATCAGTGCCTCAATTTCCTGCACCGCCACCGGCACGCCCCGGCTGATCAACTCGCAGCCACCTGCAGTCACGATGGCATCGTCCTCTATGCGAATGCCGATATTGTGAAACTGTTCCGGCACACCTTGTGCCGCGCGCACATAGATGCCTGGCTCAATGGTCAGCACCATACCGCTTTTCAGAATGCGCGCTGGCCGGTCCTTGATGATCTCACCGCTAAGCGGGTCCTTGCGTTCGCTCACCGTACCTACCTCGGAGGGCTCAATGTAGCTGCCACAGTCGTGCACATCCATGCCGATCCAATGACCGGTGCGGTGCATATAAAACTGAAAATATGCGCGCTTTTCAATCACGTCCTGCAAGCTGCCGACCTTGTTACTGTCGAGCAAGCCCAGGTCCAGCATACCCTGCGCCAGCACCTTGACAGTGGCCTCATGCGGGTCGGTTACGCGCGCACCCGGCCGGGTGGCCGCGATGGCGGCCTCCTGCGATGCCAGCACCAGTTCGTACAAGGCCCGCTGCGGCGCGCTGAACTTGCCATTGGCCGGAAAGGTTCGCGTGATGTCGCTGGCATAGCCATCAAGTTCGCAGCCGGCGTCTATCAGCACCAGTTCGCCGTCGCGCACCTCGCCTGCATCGGCCCGGTAGTGCAACACGCAGGCATTGGCACCGGCCGCAACGATCGAGCCATAGGCCGGGTATTGCGAACCCTGACGCCGGAACTCGTGCAGCAACTCTGCATCGAGGTGGTATTCACGCACGGGTTCACCCGCGCGCAACATGCTCGCACTCAGCCGCATGGCGCGGACGTGCGCGCCAGCGCTGATTTGAGCTGCGCGGCGCATGATGTCCTGCTCATGGCTGTCCTTGAACAAACGCATCTCGTCCAGCAATACGCACAGGTCACGAAGCTGCTGCGGGCACAGGGCGCCATAGCGTACCCGTGCACGCAAACTGCCAAGCCATGCTTCGACACGGGTCTCCAGCGCCTTGTGGGTGGCAAACGGGTACCAGACGGCATCGCGGCCATCGAGCAGAGGCGGCAATTGCTGGTCGAGTTCAGCAACCGAGAACGCTGCATCAACGCCAAGTTCTGCGGGTGCCACATCAGGCCCGAGTCGGAAACCGTCCCAGATCTCGCGCTCCAGGTCTTTGGGTTGGCAAAACAGCGTGCTCTTGCCGTCGCCCGTGATGACCAGCCAGGCTTTCGGCTCGGCAAAACCGGTCAGGTAGTAAAAGTAGCTATCGTGCCGATACAAAAAGTCAGTGTCCCGGTTGCGTGGCTGCTCCGGCGCGCTCGGGATGATGGCAATGCCTCGGGAGCCTAGCTGGGCAGCCAATCGGGCACGGCGTTGGGCGTAGGGTGCAAAGGAAGACGCGTTCATGGTTTGTCCATTTCTCTTGTGTGATTCAACTCTTGCAGTCGCTCGGGCGTACCGATATCGGTCCAGGCGCCACGGTACAGTTCGGCACTGACCAGCGAATTGTCCATGGCCGCGCGCAGCAGTGGTGCCAAAGGGGCTTTGACTCCCTTCGGATTACCTGCGGCGATGTCACACCAGGGTGGAGCAAACAGCTTGCGGCTGTACAGTCCCACGGTCGAATAAGTGTATTGAACGTTGGCTCCACTCAAGGCCAGACCATCGTTACTGACGCCAAAGTCACCACCTGGATGGTGCTCCGGATTGGGCACCAACCAGAGGTGTGCCAACTTGCCACTGCGGGAAAAACGATCGACAGCCGCCTGTTCAAAACAAAAGTCCGGGGCAAAAACGTCGCAGGCCAATACCCAGAACAGTTCTGCACTTTGCCCACGGGCGTCAACCGGGAACAAGCGCGGCAACGCACGCACAATGCCACCGGCAGTTTCCAGCGCACCGCCAAAATCCGCGCCCTCGCGTGAATACACAATCTGCAGTGGTGCAAGATCCGGCGCAGGAGAAAAAACCGTTCCAAACGTCTCTTCGATCTGCTCGCCCAACCAGGCCGTGTTGATCACCAGGCGGTCAAATCCACCACGCGACAGCGCTTCCATGGACCACTGCATCAAAGGCTTGCCGCGCAGCCCTAACATTGGCTTTGGCACGACGTCAGTCAACGGCCGCATGCGCTCCCCGCGCCCGGCACAAAGCAGCATCGCGGGAACTCTCACGTCAGACATTGAACAGACACTGTCTGACGCGGCGGCCAGTTTCCCCGCCGGGCCGCCCCAAGGGGAAACAGCCCCCTCGGGGGGCAGCGAGGACACGCAATGCCGAGCGTGGGGGCCACATCACCTTAGCGCATGCCAATCTTGACCGGACCGAACACTGCTTGGGCCTCGCGCGGCAGGCATCGCCAGTACACCGGGTTGGCAGTCAGTTCCGCACCCAGCGCGGCGGCGGCCTGCCAGGGCCAACGCGGCTGATACAAGAATGACCGGCCCAGGGCAATCAAATCGGCGTCGCCGGCCTGCAAAATAGCCTCTGCCTGCTGCGCTTCGGTGATCAGACCAACCGCAGTGGTAATCATCCCGCAGGCCTGGCGAATCTCTCGCGCAAACGGCACCTGATAACCAGCGCCCAGGGTGATCTTCTGCGCCGCTGACACGCCACCTGACGATACATGAATGAAGTCACAGCCGGCGGCCTTCAGGCGCCTGGAGAACTCGGCGCTTTGCGTCACGTCCCAGCCACCCTCGACCCAGTCGGAGGCAGACAGGCGCAGCCCCAGCACACCACCATAAGCTTGGCGTACGGCGACAAAGAGCTCCAGCGGATAACGGATCCGGTTCTCAAAGCTGCCACCATAGCTGTCGCTGCGCTGATTGGCCAGTGGCGACAGGAACTCGTGCAGCAGGTAACCGTGTGCACTGTGAATTTCGACGGCGTCAATGCCCATGCGATCAGCGCGCTGTGCCGCTGCCACAAAGGCATCCCTGATCTGATCCATTTTTTCCACCGTCAAAGCGGTCGGCGGTGCTTCGCTGGGCAGATAGGGCTGGGCCGATGGCGCAAAGGTCTCCCAGCCGCCCTGCTCTGGTCGGAGCAACTGCCCCCCTTGCCACGGCAGGGCACTGGAAGCCTTTCGGCCTGCGTGGGCCAGTTGGATACATACCGCTGCAGGAGGTGCCAACTGACGCGCGCGCTGCAAGGTATCGGCCAGCGCAGCGGCGGTGCGCTCATCCCACAGGCCTACGCAATTGGGCGTGATCCGCCCCTCGGGCGCAACGGCGGTCGCCTCGATGGTGAACATGGCAGCGCCACTGTTGAGCAGATTAGCCCAGTGCATCAGATGCCAGTCGCCCACCACGCCCTCCTGCGCCGAATACTGGCACATGGGCGCCACGACGATGCGATTCGACAGTGTCAGTCCACCCCGCGGCGACGGCATGTGCAGGGGAGAAAATAGTTTGCTCATGAAAAAGTTCCTGAATCGCGGGTGGGGAAACGCAAGCATAGCCCAAGACAGGCCGCCGCCCCGGTAAAATACCGCGTTTACCCTTACCCACGCACTAATCCGGAGTTGGCACAGATGGCTGATACAGAACACAGAAGCGGCGCCACCCCTGCCGATCTGGCCAACGCGATTCGCGCCCTGGCCATGGACGCAGTACAAGCCGCCAACTCGGGCCACCCGGGTGCGCCCATGGGCATGGCCGACATGGCAGTCGCGCTTTGGCAGCGCCAGCTCAAACACAATCCGGCCAATCCCCACTGGTTTGACCGCGACCGCTTTGTGCTCTCCAACGGCCATGCTTCGATGCTGTTGTACGCCGTGCTGCATCTGACAGGCTACAAGCTGCCCATCAGCGAACTGAAGAAGTTCCGCCAGCTGCACAGCAAGACCCCCGGTCACCCTGAAGTGGCAGTGACACCGGGTGTGGAAACCACCACCGGGCCGCTCGGTCAAGGCATCACCAACGCCGTCGGCATGGCCCTGGCAGAAAAACTGCTCGCCAAGGAATTCAACCGCAACGGCCATGAGGTCGTCAATCACCATACTTTTGCCTTCGTCGGCGACGGCTGTCTGATGGAAGGTATCAGCCACGAAGCCGCCGCGCTGGCGGGCGCCTGGAAGCTGGGCAAGCTGATTGCCCTGTACGACGACAACGGCATCTCAATCGACGGCCCGGTGGCACCCTGGTTTATTGACAACACCGCCCTGCGCTTTGTCTCTTATGGCTGGAACGTGCTGGGCCCGATCGACGGCCATGACGCCGATCTGGTAGCTCGCACCATTGCTGAGGCCAAGCAGTCGCTTGACATGCCGACCCTGATCATCTGCAAGACGAGCATCGGCAAGGGCAGTCCGAACCGCGCCAACACGGCCAAGGCGCACGGCGAACCGCTGGGCGCAGAAGAAATCGCACTGACCCGCGCTGCACTGGGCTGGGCACACCCGCCTTTTGTCATTCCGAAAGAAATCTACGCAGCCTGGGACGCCAAGGCCGCCGGTGCGGCGGCAGAAAAGTCCTGGAACGAGAAGTTCGCCGCTTACAAAGCCGCGCACCCGGAACTGGCCAAGGAGTTGCATCGGCGCATGAAGGGGGAGTTGCCGAAAAACTTCAACCAGGTGGCCGTCGATGCTGCTGTGGCTGCCCACACCAAGGCCGACACCGTGGCCTCACGCAAGGCCTCGCAACTGGCACTCGAAGCGTTCACCGCTGCCCTGCCGGAACTGCTGGGGGGCTCGGCTGACCTGACCGGATCGAACCTGACCAACACCAAGTGCACGCCCAATCTGCGTTTTGACTTTACCGGCCACAGCAACGGCGGACGCCACATCAATTACGGTGTGCGCGAGTTCGGCATGGCGGCCATCATGAACGGCATCGCCCTGCACGGTGGCTACATCCCTTATGGCGGCACCTTCCTGACCTTCAGCGACTACAGTCGCAATGCCATCCGCATGGCCGCGCTGATGAAGCTGCGTCTCGTGCATGTGTTCACACACGACTCGATTGGCCTGGGAGAAGACGGCCCGACGCACCAGTCAATCGAACACGCCGCATCGCTGCGCCTGATCCCGAACCTGGATGTCTGGCGTCCGGGCGACACAGCCGAGACCGCGGTGGCCTGGAGCGTCGCGCTGCAGAACCAGGACCGGCCCACCGCCCTGCTGCTATCAAGGCAGAACATTTTTTACGCACCCAAGTCCAGTCTGGGCGACATCAGCAAGGGCGCCTACGTACTGGCTGAACCGAGCGAAGTCGGTCTGGGAAAGAAAGCCCAGGCCGTCATCATTGCCACCGGTTCCGAAGTCCAACTGGCCCTGAAGGCGCAAGAACTTCTGGCCAGCAGGAAGATCGCGGTGCGTGTGGTCTCGATGCCAAGCAACACGACTTTTGACCGGCAAAGCGCCGCCTACAAGGGCACGGTGTTGCCTGCCGGCGTACCACGCGTCGCCGTCGAGATGGGCGTCACCGACGGTTGGTGGAGGTACGGCTGCGCAGCAGTCGTTGGCATCGACTGTTTTGGCGAATCAGCACCAGCGCCGGTCCTGTTCAAGCATTTTGGCTTCACGCCGGAGAATGTGGCTGACACGGTGGAAAAGGTTTTACGCAAGTAGGTTTTGAGTTTTACATTGGAGAAATCATGACGATCAAAATTGGTATCAACGGCTTTGGCCGCATCGGGCGCATCGTGTTTCGCGCTGCCACACAGAGCTTCAAGGACATTGAAATAGTCGGCATCAACGACCTGCTCGATCCGGAATACCTGGCGTACATGCTGCAATTCGACTCCGTGCACGGTCGCTTCAAGGGCGACATTGCGGTCGAAGGTAGCAACCTGATCGTCAACGGCAAGAAGATTCGCCTGACCGCGATCAAGGACCCGGCAGAACTGAAGTGGAACGAGATCGGCGCTGACATCGTGATCGACGCTACGGGCTTGTTCCTGACCAAGGAAGCAGCGCAGAAGCACATCACGGCCGGTGCCAAGAAGGTCATCATGTCGGCCCCCAGCAAGGACGACACGCCCATGTTCGTCTTTGGCGTCAACGACAGCACCTATGCCGGCCAGACCATCATCTCCAACGCGTCCTGCACCACCAACTGCCTGGCCCCCGTAGCCAAGGTGCTCAACGACAACTGGGGCATCAAGCGCGGCCTGATGTCAACCGTGCACGCTGCGACGGCAACCCAGAAAACGGTGGACAGCCCGTCCAACAAGGATTGGCGCGGCGGTCGCGGCATTCTGGAAAACATCATTCCGTCAAGCACCGGCGCAGCCAAGGCGGTCGGCGTGGTGATTCCTGAACTGAACAAGAAGCTCACCGGTGTCTCGTTCCGCGTGCCAACCAGCGATGGGTCCGTAGTTGACCTGACCGTCGAACTGGAAAAGCCGGCGACTTATGCCGAAGTCTGCGCCGCCATGAAGGCTGCGAGCGAGGGCGCCATGAAGGGCGTGCTCGGCTACACCACCGCCAAGGTGGTTTCGACCGACTTCCGTGGCGAAAGCTGCACCTCGGTGTTCGATGCCGAGGCCGGCATGGCGCTGGACAGCACGTTCATGAAGATCATCGCCTGGTACGACAACGAGTGGGGCTACTCCAGCAAATGTCTGGAAATGGTGCGCCTGCTCAGCAAGTAGTCACTCGCGTCGTTCAGACAAGACGCGCCTTCGGGCGCGTTTTCGCTTTCTGCAGAAATCTACCGTGGCCTTGCTTTGCCGGCCACGCGGTCTGACTTCCCGACAAACTCCGCTCGCCTGCCATTTGTCAAAATCGACGAGAATGTAAATTTTAGGGAGCCGGCAATGAAAAGAAGATGGCATTCTTGGCCGAAGTTGGCAGGATGGATTCTGGCAACGCTGCCGTTATTTTCTCAGGCGCAAGACGGACCCATCGGCTACGTCAAGACCGTGACCGGCGAAGCCTGGATCAGCACCGCCGGGCAACGCGTCAGGGCGCAGCGCGGTACGCCCGTTCTGCTCGGCAGTCAGCTGCGAACTCAAGCCGGAGCCTCGCTGGGCGTCAGCTTCAAGGACAACACCATGATGTCCTTCGGACCAGACACCGAACTGACCGTTGACGAGTACATCTACGCCCCTGCGGACGACCAGCTCAAGCTGAGCACGCGCCTGATGCGGGGCACGCTGAACTACATATCGGGCGTGATTGCCAAACTCAAGCCCGACGCCGTATCGGTCAGAACGCCCACAGGTGTGATTGGCGTGCGCGGCACCCAGTTTCTGGTCAA
>CAZZLB010000045.1:0-2649 GCA_964654655.1 uncultured Rhodoferax sp.
AGGTAGAGGTCGCCAAGCTCGAGGCGCAGAAGGCGCAGTGGGAGGCGCGGAACCTGCGGCACGACGTGCTGCCGGGCGCCTACGCCAACGGCGCGAAGGTCGGAGGGTTCTCGATTGCCGGAGTGCTGTCCCAGGCGCCGATCCACTACGGCACGCACGGCGAGCCCGGCACGTTCGACATCGGCGGCAAGCAACTGCGCGCGTCGGGACGGCCGCTGGCGGACATTCAGCGCGACCTCGCGGCGATGGGCCTGGTGGTGGCATGGCGCAAGCCGGGCGACCCCGGCATCACGAACGAGCACTTCCACATCGCGGACCCGCGCCTGTCGCCCAAGGAGGCCGCGCGCATCCGTGGGCAGCGCCGCGTGCTGGCTGGCTCGGCCGGTGGCGGCTGGCCTGGTGAAGCGTCGCTGCTGAGCGCGCGCCGCGAACTCGCCCAGCTCGGCGGGCCGCAGGCGATGGCACAGTTCAGCAAGGCGCAGGCCGACGAGGACAAGCAGCGGCAGGAGTCCGAGACGGCCGATTACATCGCCAAGCTCGAGGCTGCCATCGCCGCGCCCGAGCTGCTGCCAGCGCTCAAGATGGACCTGCCGGGAGCGAAGCAGGAACTGCGCCGGGCCAAGCTGGTGCAGGCGCAGCGGCAGGGCGAGGGCGCCGATTGGGCCGAGCGCGCGCGGCAGTCGCAGGAAGCCAAGGCCGACGCCGACAAGGCCAAGCAGGACAAGCTCAAAGAGTTCACCGACGCGGCCGAGGCGCAGGCCATTCAGGCCCGCATGGCGCGCAACGCGGGCGAGGCCCGGCGCTTCAAAGCCGAAGAGGCCAACATCCTGGCCAAGCAACTGGAGTACCTGCGTGCGTCGCAGGCCACGCAGCTTGAAATCCTCCAGACCGCCGAGAAGCTCAAGCAGGTGCGCGAGGAAATCAACGACATCGGCCGCATCAAGTTCGACGTGCTCGCCGCGTCGGCCGGCGGTGACGAGGGCCTCAAGCGGTTCATGGCCGCGCGGGGCTCGGGCGCGGGCTACGTGCCGCTGTCGCTGGTGCCCAGCGCCGCCCAGCGCGACGCCGCCGCCGGCGTGGGCACTGTGCACCCGCTCGGCCGGGCCGACATGATGGACGCCGCGGTCAAGGGCATGGTCGAAGGCGGCCGGCAGGCGGCGGCGGACATCGCCCGCAGCACGCGCGAGGCCATGGCACAGGCTGGCCGCGACGCCGCGCAGGCCATTGGGGCGGGAGGGCCGATGTGATGCGTGACCGCATCCTGGCCAACGTGGCGCGCATCGCCGAGCAGGAGCCCGGCGCGGTGGTCCACGGCCTGCTCGCCGACTTCGGACTCGAGGAGGAGAACACCGGCTGGAACAGCGTGACCGCGTTCAACTGGTCCTCGGGCGGGCTGCGCGCCGCGTTTGTGGACCGGCAGGCGGGAGTCGTGATGGGCCGGCCGACGGCGCTGTTGTCCACCGACACCGCCGACGACTGGGTGGCTGCGCTGGGCGAGACGCCGTTCCGAGAGGTGGACATTCAGGGCGCGGGTGGCCGGGGCGTGATGGTCACCGACACCACGCAGATCTGGCTGGTGGCGCGCCGGGTGCCGCTCGACCTGAACCGCGGCTTTCTCGTGACCTTCTACGCCTACGAGCCCGAAATCCCGCTGCTGGGCGAGGGCTCGCCAGTGTCGGGCTGGAACCTCGAGCCGTTCGAAATCGCCTGGGGCGCCATCGAGGGTAACTTCGAAGGCGGCACGCAGCTCTCCAACCCGATGTGGTCGCTGGTGTTCTACCCGTCCACTGACGGCCCCGGCAAGGCCCGCCTGTTCGACAACGGGCTCTACGGCACGGCGCTGTCGGGCTACTGGACCCGCAACGACTGGACGCCGCGCAGCGCCGCCGTCACCGCTGACCTGCTCGACGGCCCGTTCTACGGCAAGCGGCACCGCCTGTGGTTCCAACCGCTGGCCGGCGACCGCTTCAAAATCTACAACTTCGACAACCTCACCAAGGGCGTCGTGGTCAAGGTGCCGGTGC
Organism: uncultured Rhodoferax sp.; assembly: GCA_964654655.1. Classification (GTDB taxonomy): domain Bacteria; phylum Pseudomonadota; class Gammaproteobacteria; order Burkholderiales; family Burkholderiaceae_C; genus Rhodoferax. The sequence continues at coordinate 2,025 of CAZZLB010000045.1, forward strand.
CCTACACGTACCCCACCGGCGAGCCGCAAAACTCGCCCGAAGGCCCCAGTGAGGCGCAGTCTCCGTGGGGCGAGGGCTTCGTCTGGTTCCGGGGTCGCAGCCGCGCTTGGATGATTGTGCAGAAGGTGGCTTACCCGACCTCCTGGACCGCCACGCAGGAGGCCCAGGACCTCGGCTACCTGTCCACCCAGCCCGTGGCCATCGACGTCGGCACGCCGTTCCTGCCCGACGGGCTCAACCCGCACTCCGTCGACAGCTACGGCCAGCCGCACGGCAGCGCCTACGAGGTCAACGGCTCGGTCGAAGACGGTGACGGCGCGCCATGGAACGACGTGAGCGACCCGCGCTCGGCCTACACTTGGACGCTCGCCGTCACCGGGCCGGCCGACGTGCCCGAGAACAACGCGCTCAGCGCGCGCACGGCCGTCGTGGACCGCCTCACGTTCAGCTGGTCGCCGACCCTGGCCAGCGACGGCGCGACCAACGTGGACCTGTTGGCGCAGGCGCGAGTCGGCCTGGCCAACTCCACGGGCCTCGCGTGGTCGCGCAGCGCGTGGGACGGCGACGCGCAGTTCACCGCGGCGCTCTACGGCCCGCGCAACACGCTGCTGCCGCTGATGCGCCC
>CAZZLB010000045.1:2749-12017 GCA_964654655.1 uncultured Rhodoferax sp.
TCCCTGCCGCTCGACGATGGCGAGTTCGCCGAGTTCGACCTGCCGTTCGACGTGGCGCTACCCGCGGCCACCCAGGGCAAGCCGGCGCTCTGGACGGCGCAACTCGGCACGCCGCTGGCCGACCTGGTGAAAGGACTGTACGAGTCGGCCGGCCGGGGCGAGCGGCTGGCGTTCGTCGACTTGGGCAGCGGCCCGCAGTTCGTCATCGACACGCCGCCGGCCCAGCCGGTCGCCACGTTCTACCGCGACCGCGAGACGGCCGTCGCCAACGGCGTGCCCTACCGCTACATCGGCGGGCCGGACAAGGCCGGGGCGCTGGTCATGACGCGCAGCGCGGACCAGGCCTACAACGAAATCATCGTCATTGGCCAGAACACCGACGTGAGCGAGGCCACCGCCGCGGCTGGCGGACCCATCGACAACGCCGACCGGGGCGACCTGGTGGTCGCGCGCTGGGCCGATGAAGCCTCGTGGAAGGACGTGGACCACACGTTCTACCTGAACGTGCGCAAGACGCTGATTGTGGTTGACCCGACCGTCGCCGACAACGACCGCGCCGCCGAACGCTGCCTCGAGCTGCAGCGCCGGTTCGGCCGCTACCAGAACGCCGGCCGGTTCGGCAGCTTCTACATCCCGCAGATCCGGCCGGGCGACCTGGTGGTCATCGACATGGGCACCACGGGCGACTCGGGTGGGGGCGTGACGCGCGTCAACACCGGCACCACGCCGCCCGATGCGGGCCTGGGCAGCGAGGGCGACTACTGGCTCAACACCGCCACCGGCGACGTGTACGGGCCAAAGTCGGGCGCAGAGTGGGGCGACCCGCACTCGGGCACCGGCGACGGCTGGGCCACCGGCACGGTGCCGCCCGACAGCGGTTCCGGCGCCGACGGTGACCGCTACTTCCAGACCGGCGCCAACATCGTCTACGAGCGCATAGACGGCACCTGGACGCAGGTGTCCACCGCCGCCGGCCCGCCCAACGTGTTCGAAATCGCGGGGATGAACGTCCGCCTCCACGCCATGGGCAACCCGCTGGCCGGCCGCTACGTCTGCGACTACGAAATCCGCGAGGTGAGCCGATGACTTGGCGTGACCTGCTCGCGGTGACGTACAACGCGCCGAGCTACACGCCGCTCGGCCACGCCGTCGACGCGCTGCTGCCGATGCCCGCGGGCTACACCGTGGTCGCCGGCACCACCAGCTACGGCGGGTGGACCTGGGGCGGCGGGCTGCGTTTCTCGTGGTGGGACCGCACCACCACCAAGCCGCCGTGGGTCGAGCGCTCTGTTGGCGAGCCTGTGCCGTTCGATGTCTACGCCTCACTCAGCGGCCACAACGACGACAGCGGCGCCACGCGGGGCGGGCTGGGGCTGTTCCCGCCGACCAACGCGGGCGCCTACCGCTTCGACGCCGACTCGTCGCTGGCGCTGACCTGCACCGACTACCCGAGCGACTACACCGCGTCGGACCGCACCATGGGCCGCTCGCCCGGACGGGCCATGTGGACGGCCGACGGCATCGACATCCGCCGCTACTACGACCCGTGCGGCGGGCCTGACCGGTCGCGCTACCGGCTCGACGCGCTGCTCGGCGTGTTCCTGCCGATGGAATACGCGACCGCCTACTGGAGTGGCACCGTCACGCCGACCGGTGGCGGGCCTGCGGTGTCGCTGATCCGCGGGGTGCAGCGCTGGGCGACCCACGCGGTCGGCGCGTTCGAAGTCGAGAGCGGGGTGGGCTGGGACCAGCTCGCCGACGCCGCGGCCGAGCACATCGCCTACACCCCGACGCTGCCCGACTCGCACCCGAACGGGTGGGAGACGTTGTGGGGCAGTGGCTTCGTCTACGGCCCGGCGCAGAGCGGCATGCCGCCCGAGCGCTCCTGCGTGACCAGCTACTACAAGTTCGCCACCGAGCCACCCGTCACCGTCGACAACGAGCCCTGGGAGTTCACCTACGGCCTGTTCGACCTCGGCTGGCAGGAGTCGCCGCGCGTGGGCTACGGCGGCCCCATCGAACTGCGCAACGGCGTGCGGGCCATCTGGCGCGATGGGCGGGTCTGGACGCGCGGCACCGACAAGGAGCCGTGGGCACCCGGCGCCTACCTGCCCGCGGGCGACGGCCTGCTGGTGGCCGACAACGCCGTGGGCGCGTTCGACTCGGTGCCGTCCAACCTGGACGCGGTGACCGTGAGTCATTCGACCGACAACGGTGAGACGCTCGAGCCGGGCGTGTCGGCCGGCCTGCCTCCGCGGGTGTCAGACTGGCCGCTGCGCGGGCTCGAGCTGGGCCAGGCCGACGCGGTGGTCGATGGGGTGCCCGTCGCGGTCGGCGCCACGCTGCTGGCCGCCTACGGTGACGAGTCGTCGCTCTCTTCGCTGAACGCCGACGGCGTGACGCAGGTGGTCGCCGGACCGCCCGTCGCGCCCTACGTGGGCACCGCGCCCGCGCCGTTTGTGTGGGAACTGACAGGCGTGCCCCTGCGGGATCCATCTGGCCGCCTGCGCGTGTTTCAGATGGGCTACTGGCGCCCGCTGTCCGACGCCGGGCACCAGGTCGAAGACGTGCCGGTCAACGCCTTCGGCGCGCGCGTGCAGAAGCCCAACGGCAACCTGGTTGAGCCCCTCGAGTCGTTCGCCACCAACGCGCCGCTGTTCGGCCTCGCGCGGCCGGGTGGCGTGTGGGCGCCCAACGGCTGGGTCATGCTCATCGGCTACGACCGCTGCGAGCAGCGCCTGGTGGCGTTCTCCGCGGTTCGCCCGCCCGACGGCGGCGGCAACTGGGGCGCGCCGGTGTTCACCGCCGACCTGCCCGAGCCGGTCGCCGCCTACGTGCTGCAACTGCTCACGGGCGAGTGGGAGCTTGGCTGGCGCTACGACGGCGACTGGGTGCAGTATCGCACGGTCCACCCGACCGAGACGTGGGAGCTCTGGACGCCATGACACAGGCACAGCGGCAGCAGGCCAACCAGGCGGCCCAGGGCGCGCGGCGCGCGGTGCTCGGCACCGGTGTGGCGTTCGGCGTGTTCGGGCGCATCGGCTCGGCGCAGGCGATGCTGGCCCAGTGGCAGGCGGCCGGCCAGCCGGTCACTGCTCAGACCGTGGATCCCGAGACTGGCGCGCAGTTGTTCCGGCTCGACTCGTCCGAACTGGACGGCCCGAGCGTGATGGCTTAGAGGAGAGAGACGATGGCGTGGTCACTTGAAGGGCGCGCGGGGCTGGCGGTCCGCTACGGCGGCGCCGGCACCAGCAAGGTTCCGGGCGTCGACGACTTCAACCAGTTGGTGGACTCGCTGGTGGCCACCAAGCAGGTGCTTGCCGACATCGTGGGCGGCCAGGCGCTCTACAGCGGCGGCGCGGCGGGGCTGTCCGACCTCACCGGCGGGCATACGCTCTACCCAGCCTTCCGCGCCATCCTGGTTGACGCGGGCGGCGTGCCGTGGCTGCTGCGCGCGAACGGCGCCACCGCTATCGAGTTCGCCGTCACCGACTCCGCGTCGGCCAACCTCTACCTCGAGCCCGTCACCACCACCGGCGGCGGCAGCTCGGCGGCGGCCCTCGGCCGCGTGACCGACTTCAAGATCGTCGCGGTGGACGCGGGCTCGCCGGTCACCTCGAACGCCATCCTGCTCGGCACGGGCGCGGTCGCGTCGAGCGCCTTCACCAGCTACACGCCAGCCGACACGGCGCCGGGCGCGCCGCTGGTTGGCGCTGCTCTGCCGCCGGGCGGCGCCGCTCGCCAGGCCTTGGTCAAGGCGTCCGGTGACGACGGCGACGCGGTGTGGGATGACCTGACCGCAACCGACGTGGGCGCCGACCCGGCCGGCACGGCGTCGGGTGCCATCGCCGCCCTCGGCCTGGGCGACATCGTCACGCACGACGCTGCCGACTTCGACGCGGCCGGGACCGCTGGCGCCGTGCAGGACAACCTCGACGCGCAGAAGCTCGGCGACCACGCCGACACGGTGTTCACGCCGGTGGTCGAGGGCACCAGCCAGGCGCTGGTATTGCCGGGCGGAAGCAACTGGGTAGACCTGGGCGTCGACCCGCTCAAGGGCCATGTGCACGGCGCGGCGGCGGTCTGGTTCAAGCAGACTGGCTCCTACACGACTTACGCGGCGCTTCTGGGCAGCCGCATGTCTGGCGCTGGCTACGGCGGCTGGGGCATTGAGCACGTCAACTCGGCCGGCGACTACTACAAGTTCATGCTGCAGGCCAGCAGCGACCACGCCACAGGCAACGCGGCCATCTCGCACAGCAACTGGCACCGCCTGCTGGTGCAGCGCGCGCCCTACAGCGGAGCCGACCGGCTGGAGTTCTACGTAGACGGCTCACTCGTCGGCACCGCGGCGGCCAGCGAGGGCACGGCCATCGCCGACAGTGGCCAGTCGCTCACGCTGGGCTGGATGTACTCATGGAACGCCATCGTCGGCGTGGCGCAAGAAGTCTGCCTGCTCGCCGACGGCTACCTCGACACCGCGGCCATCGCCGCCGACTACGCGGCCGGGGCTGGCGTGCGCGCGACGGTCGGCAGCCCGTGGACGAGCGTCTTCCACCTCGACGGAGCGCTTGACGACGGTGCGACGTGGGTTGGTGGCGGCTCGCCGACGTTCACGACGGGCCATGTGCCGGGCGCGGGCACCGGGCCGAGCGACAAGGCGCTGGTCACGCTCGACCTGGCGACGAACACCTGGAAAGACACGCACGCGCTGTCGGTGGCGGCGGGCGTCAACCTGGTCCCGCTGGCGGACCCGGTGAGCGGCAAGCTCGACGGAAGTTGGCTGCCTGGAGGGACGAGCGGCGACAGCTTCCTGCCGCTGTCCCGTGTGGTGGACGAGGCGACCGCCATTGGCCAGGTTCCGCAAGCCATCGACACTGGGCTCGGGGCGCCGCGCGCCCTGCATCGGTCGTTCATGCCGCTCGGACTGCGACTGACGCCGAGCGTGGAGACTTCGCTCGAAGAGTACGGGTTCAACGTGCTTGACGAGGCGACGGGCGTCATGTGGCACAGGGACGCTTACGGAGCGGCGTTCGGACGGTCCTATGCTCCGGCCTACGAGCACTGGCTGTATGGCCTGACGCAGATCGGGCGGACGCACGACGCAAAGTACGGGCACCCTATCAGCGGGGCGACCTACAGCCTCGGAACCACCATGCGCGACAAGGCTGGTGCCGAGTGGTATTGCGCCTCCGGAGGCGACCCAGGCACTTGGGTCCAACTCACGCCCGGGATTGTCTCGACCTGGTCCGACCTGACCACCGCCGCCAACTGGAACGGCGGTGCCCTGCTGAGTGGCTACCGCGCCATCGACACTGCCTTCCCCGATATCACCTGGACACTGGACAGCACTTTCGGGTGGAAGGGCCGCATCGTCGCACTGGCGTCCACGGTCACCACCGGATCCAGCCTGATCACGCCGGCCTGGCCGAACAGCGGCATCACGATCCCGTGTGCCGACTTCAAGTACCTCCCGCACGACTTTTGCGTGGTCGCCGCGGGGAGTGTCTCGATGACCGGGTTCGATGCCAGTAACTACACGACGGTGCGCCTGGCGGCCTATGACGCTTCTCTCGGGACGACCTTCGTCACGCCGAGCGTCTCGACCATCACCGTCAACAGCAACACCCGGCAGCGCTACGTCGGCGCGGAGCCAACCGCCAGCGGGGATGTGATCGACCTTGTCGGCACGTCGCAGCTCTACTTCCGCGCGGCCAAGACCGGCTCGCCGACCGTGGGCACGTACACCGCCTACTGCTCAGCCTACCAAATCCACCGATAGGAGCCCGCATGAAAACCCTGACCCTGGAGATCGATGGCCTTAGCATCAGCAACCCGCGCGAGGAGAGCCGCACTGTGAACGGCGCCGGCGGGACCGTCTTCGGGCGGGCCGACGTCGCGCCGTTGTTCGAGGGCAGCCAGCTTGAGCCGCTGGCGCTGGGCATCCTGCAGAGCGCTGGCTTGCCCTGCGCTGTGACCTCGCAGCGGACCTACGAGACGTGGCCGGACGATGTCGAGCTGCTGACCGACCTCGTGCGCGACCTGGCCGCAGCCGCCGCGTCGAGCGACTGGATCGGTGTGCAGGGGTCGATCGACCTGCCGGCCTCCGCTTGGCCCGAGGGGCGCATAGCTGCGCCCGAGCCCGATGGCGGTGCGTCGTGACCATGCGCGCGCTGTACCTCGCCGCCCAGGGCCGGCCAGGCGTGGTCGCCACGCGCACCGAGGTCGTGCGCTGGCTGTTCGTGCGCGTCGTGACGGTCAGCGTGACGGCCATCGTCGACGGCACGCCGGTCGGATTCGTCGGCGAGTCGAGCTGGCCTGTTGGCTCGCCGCTGGTGCACGGCTTCGGGCCGCGCGGCGGGCGCGACAAGCTGCTGCAGATGCTTGGAGGTTCCTGATGGGCAAGTACACGCAGTTGGCCCCGCTGCCGGCGCCCGGCGACATCAACGGCGGGCTGACCGCCGTCAGTCAGGCGACCATGCTGCACCTGCTGGGTCGGCCGGGGCCGCTGTCGGTCAACGGCGCCAAGCCCTCGCCGTCGCTGGCGCTGCGCCTGGTCACCGTCACGCTTCCGGGCGGACTGCGCGTCACTGGGCTCGACGTGGCCTGTCGCAGCCTCCGGGCCATCTTCGGCGAGGTGCAGACCGCGCTGCCCGACCTGCTGCCACTGCTGGGCACCGAGGGCATGTTCTGCTGCAGGGCGGTGCGCGGGTCCACCACGCGCTACAGCAACCACTCGTGGGGCTGCGCCATCGACCTCAAGGTCGGCGGCATCCTCACGCCCCAGCGGGCCACGTCGGTCACAAAGGGCCTGCTGGCGGTCTACCCCTACTTCCACGCGCACGGCTGGTATTGGGGCGCTGAGTTCCCGGTGAGCGACGCCATGCACTTCGAGCTGGCGCACGAGACGGTGCTGGACCTGCTGGGCGGATGACACGCGCAGCGGCCGGCGCGAGTCACCCCACGCCGGCCGCTTGGTCGCCCGCTAGAATGGTCATTCTAGGCAGCTATGTGCTCGCCCTGCACCTCCCTCAGCGCCTCCAAGGCAGTTGTTCGAGCGGCTCGCACGGCGTCAGTTGCTCAGCAAAGCACGCTATGGGCTTTGATGTGACGCCGCACCGCACAAGCCAGACCAGCACCGAACCGTCAGCGGTGAAGCCGGGAGGCTCGTAGTCGTTGCGGTCCAACCATCCTGCGTATCGAGTGCCAGTCATCAGGCGAGTGGCTCCGACGACTTGTCCGATGCGCGGCTTGACGCAGCGCATGGGCTTGTAGTAGCGGCGGCCACTCTCGTCTGTCCGCTGGTCCGCCACACCGTCAACCCTCACCCAGTCGCCGACATGGAACTGCTCTCGCTCGTCCTTCGTTGACTTACCCACCCTGCACCTCCCTCAGCGCCCCCACGGCGGCGCGCAGCAGGCCGTCGACGCCGGGGCCGAACACCGGGGCTTTGTCGACTCGGTAGCTTACGGTGCTGCCCTCGACTGCGCCAGATCGCAGCACTGGTCGGCAGCACCACAACGGATGTCCGTCGCAATCTGGGATCATCTCCGTCGCCACGCCCATGCCGGCGAGGTGGTCCTGGAGGGCTACCTGCAAGCGCTCTGCGCCTCCATCGTACCAGCGCCACTCGCACCTGTTGAGGGAGTGGCCCCACGGTAGGCCGTCAGCAGAGAGGATTAGCGGGTAGTGGATAGTCTTCAGCAACTTCCACCCCGCCGGCATCCAGCCGCGCGCCTCCAACTCGCGCAGCAGGTCGAGCGTGGTCATGGTGGTCAGGTCAGTCGGCATCGCCCACCTCCCGCTTGAGCCGCTCGTCGCGCGACCACCCAGCATCCTCCAGGATGTAGGGGTAGCCATCCGCCTCGGTGGGCTCGCGGCACTCGATCTTCACGTAGTAGCCCTCGCCGTCGGCGCAGTAGAAGGTGCGTTCGCGATCGGGCACTTCGGCCGCGGCCTTCAGCAGTGCGCAGCCGAGCGACACCAGGGCGTCGTGGTTGCCGATGATGTGCACGTCGTGGTGCTGCGCGCCCTGGGCGTGGATGTGGAGGACTTGCATCACCCCACCTCCCCGTCCTCAAGCCACACGTCACCACGGAACTCGTGGCGATTTGGACGCACCTTCAGCGATTGGTTGTACGCTCCGAGGCCGATGACCCGTGGTCGCAACATCTCGACCTGCTCGGGAGTCAGATCGATGCTGACCAGCCGCTTCTCCAACGGGTACATCTCGCCCTCGTAGGTCATCCCGTCGACGCGGCGCTGGTCGTTGATCATTACCACTTGGAGCCGCATCACCCCACCTCCCCGGCCAGCCGCCGCAGCTTGGCGACCGTGGCGTCGTCCTCGGCCTGCTTGAGCAGCGTGGGGCAGTCGGGCGCGTGACGCGCGTGGTCCCATGGACCTTGAGATCCGCAGTCGGAGCAAGTCCACACGCCCGTACTAGGATCCCATTCGGATCCACACGCGGATAACTGAGGCCGCTCCTTCGTCGCCGACATCACGGCCGCGACCGTCAGGTGCTCGACCCGCAGTGCGTCACGAGCGGCCTCCACGCGGGCGATCTCAGTGCAGTTGGGGGCGTGGCGGATGCCACACCCATCGTCCTCGTGCTGACACCCGATGCAGCCCCATGTGATCTCGTCGTCGCTGAGGCTGAGCCGCACTCCCTCCAACAACGCCTCGATGTCCTCGCGCGTCAGGCGCACCAGCAGCGCGCCGGTCTGGTTCTCGCTCATACGGCCACCTCGCGTTTCATGCTCTCGGGTAACTGCGCCAGCACGGCCTCCAGCGTGTCGCCAGTCAGGTCCCACAGGCGCAGCCGACCCTTGTGGGACACCGGGCAGGGCAACGCGAAGGTGTCGCGCAACACCCAGGCCCACACCTCCTTGGCGTCAGGGTTCGGGTCCGGCATCGCCCAGCGGGACTCGCAGCACACCGCCGGGATGCAGTCGACGACGCGCGTCACGGCCACGATGCAGCTGTCTGCTTTGGCCCGTATGTCGTACATGGCCAAGGAGAGAGATAGCGCCACTGACTCGCCGACCAAGTCTGAGACTTCGTCGTACACCTCATCGACCACTCGCGCCGACACCGGCGCCCCGGAGTGGATTGCCAGCAGCCCGCGGTGCCGCGTCGGCCACACGCGGTTCTCCACGTCCTTTCCCAAGTGCGCGACGCAGTGCGCCCAGGGCTCCTTCAGCGTCAGGGCCTTCATGCCGCCACCTCACTCACGCTGACCACCAGCCCTAGCTCTACGCCTGTCGGC
>CAZZLB010000046.1:0-10147 GCA_964654655.1 uncultured Rhodoferax sp.
CTATGTGCTGACCGGCAATCTGGCGCACAAGGACAGCATGGGCAACGTCAAAGGCATCCCGCCGGGCGATGTGCAGCGCATGAGCGCGGGCCGCGGTGTGCAGCACAGCGAGTTCAATCACGCGCCGGACGCAACAACGCATTTTCTGCAGATCTGGATAGCACCCAGCGTCAGTGGCATCACCCCGTCCTATGAGCAGAAGTCCTTCACCACAGACCAGAAACTTGGCAAGCTCTGTCTGCTGGCTGCGCCGGACGGTGCACAGGGTTCGGTCACCATCAACGCGGACGCTCGCCTCTACGCAGCTTTGCTGGATGACGCGCAGTCGGCTGAACTGGTGCTCGCTTCCGATCGCAAGGCTTATGTGCACCTGATACGAGGTGAACTGTCAGTCAATGGCGTCAGACTGACGACGGGCGACGCGGCCTTGCTGGACGGCGAAACCCTGCTGCAACTCAATGAAGGCAAGAACGCCGAAGTGCTGGTGTTCGACCTGCAAGCCTGAGCCCATTTTTTCCGTGGGAGCTGGTTTAGTACCGGCTTCCTTTTTCAACTGCAATCAAGGAGTATTTCAATGGCAAAAGTAGCGGTGGTTTTTCATTCGGGTTATGGTCATACCCTGCGCATGGCGCAGTCAGTCGCCGAGGGCGCTGGTGCCGAACTTGTGCCGATCGATGCCGAGGGCAATCTGACCGAGGCGCAGTGGAATACGCTCAACGCGGCAGACGCCATCATCATGGGTTCACCGACCTACATGGGCAATGTGAGTTGGCAGTTCAAGAAGTTCGCCGACGCCTCCAGCAAGCCCTGGTTCAGCCAGGCCTGGAAGGACAAGGTCTTCGCCGGCTTCACCAATAGCGCCACCATGAACGGCGACAAGCTCTCGACCCTGCATTACCTGTTCACGCTGGCGATGCAACAGGGCGGCATCTGGGTCGGCACCGGCATGATGCCAAGCAACAGCAAGGCAGCGCAGCGCAACGACATCAACTTCGTTGGTTCGTCAGCAGGCGCCATGGCGCAGTCGCCGTCGGACTCCAGCCCGGCTGAAATGTTGGCGGGCGACCTCGAAACGGCGCGTCTGTTTGGCAAGCGGGTGGCCGAAGTGGCAAGTCGTCTGCGCAGCTGATTTTCGGGGCCTGGCGCCCGACAGGGCAAAATCGGTGCATGCAAGCTGAACAGGAAGGGGAGCTGTCATGAACCGATGGATCAGTCTGGTTGCCGTTTTGACAGGAGGACCCTGGGCTCTGGCCCAGGCCCAGGCAGTCCTGTCGGAGAGGGACTTTTTGACCGATGTGCCACTGGTGCTGTCGGTTTCCCGACTGCCACAGCGACTGGAGGACACACCGGGTGCGGTCACGGTGATCGACCGCGACATGATTCGCCTCTCGGGTGCGCGTGACGTGGCGGACCTGCTGCGTCTGGTGCCTGGTTTCCAGACCAGCATGTCGTTTGAGAGCATCGCACCGCAGGCGACTTATCACGGCGGATTCAGCAGTTTTTCCAATCGCATGCAGGTGCTGGTGGATGGTCGTTCGGTTTATTCCCCCTATTTCATCGGTAGCGTCGAGCCCGGTCTGCAGACCGTGGCGATGGATGACATCGAACGCATCGAAGTGCTGCGTGGTTCCAATTCCGCAGCCTACGGTGCACGTGCCTTTCTGGGCGTTATCAACATCATCACGCGTGACCCGGTCGACACTTTGGGTCCGCAACTGAGCATGAGTACGGGCAGCAATGCGCTCGGCGATGCGCGTGCCAGCATCGGCTGGCTCGCGGAGAAGGCCAGTTTCCGGCTCGCAGTGGACCGCAGGTCGGACGCCGGGTTGGCTGGCGCGAGTGGCGATAACCGGATCGACCGATTCAACTTGCGGGCTGACTTTCATCCAAGCGGTGGCGATGAAATGCAACTGCGTCTGGGTGCGTTGACGCTCGGCGCTGGCAAGGGCGATCCAAACAACCTGGACAATCTGGCAAGAGACACGCGTTACCGATCCAGTTATATGCAACTGAACTGGCGCCGTAGTCTGGATCAGGATCAGGATCTGGCGTTGAGCTACTCGCACGGACACGAGAATTACAACGATACATTTCCCTATTCCTTGCAGGCGTTTGGCATCAACGACAGCGTTGCCATCGATGCTGGTGGTGCATCCCGCAGCGACGCCCTGTCGCTGCAACATACCTGGCGCCAGGGCTCACGGCTGCGCATGGTATGGGGCGCCGAATGGCGAAACGAGCAAGTGGTCTCCAGGCCGGTTTACAACACAGACGACGCCTTGGTCACCCAATTCTGGCGCTTGTTTGGCAACGTTGAATGGCGGCCTGAAAAGAATCTGGTTCTGAATGCTGGTGCGATGTCGGAAAGCAGCAACAGCAGTGGCGGCAGTTTCGCGCCACGCCTGATGCTCAACTGGCATCTGGCGGAAGGGCAAACCCTGCGCGTTGGCGGCTCCAGGGCCTATCGGCCACCCAGCACTTACGAGCAATTTGCAGACGTCCGCTACAGTTGGAATGGACATTTGCTGGAAGTCAACACGCTGGCCAGCGGCAATGTGCGACCCGAAAGCGTACTCTCCAGGGAGCTTGGCTATCTTGGCGCATGGCCACAACGGGGCCTGAATCTGGACGTGCGGGCCTTTCACGAGCGCATCGACGGCTTCATTACACAGCTTAATACGGTGCGACCCAAGGACTATGCCAACACCGAGAATTTTTCCATTCATGGTCTCGAATACCAGTTGAAGTGGCAACCCTGGAGCGGCTCGCACATCGCACTCAACCAGACGTACCTGAATTTTTCACTGATTGATCACGGGTTCAGAAATGGTGTTGCTGTTGACTTTGGGAACGCTTTGCCGGCGCCTCAGCTGGCCAGCACCTTGACATGGTTTCAAAAACTGCCTGGCAACCTGGATCTGAGCATCATGCACCAGGACAACGGCACCATGACGCCGCAGCGGACCGGGCCCGACCACCAGGCGGCAATGACCCGGACCGACCTGCGACTCGCGGCACCGCTGCGCTGGGGTGCACGGCGTGGCGAACTCGCCCTGGTAGTGCAGAACCTGGGCTCGCCCTACCTTGACTCTGATCCGGCCTATGCCTTTCAGCGGCGTGTTTTTGTGACATTGCGGATCAACCCGTAGCGGGCGCGGGATGCTGCATCTGTCGCGGATTCTGCTGGCCGGTTTCTGGCTGAGCTGCGTGATGGCGCTGGGGGCTCAGGCAGCACCCTCGGTGCTGGTGATCAGCAGCGAAAAAAGTGCGGCGTACCTGGAGACAGCGCAATCACTGATCGATGAGCTCGAGCGCGGCGGTGTGCCACGTTCAGCGGTCATGATGCTGAGTGCCAGCGAGTGGTTGGAGGCGCGGGCGCAGTCACCCCGCGTGTACGTGACATTGGGTGTCGAAGCAGCTGATCTGCTGGCCAGGTCCAACCCTGGCGTGCCGGTGCTGTCGACGCTGTTGCCACGCAGCAGCTTTGAGGCACTGCTATCGCGCCATGGGCGCAAGGTCTCGTCACGGTTTTCTGCGCTATTCCTGGACCAATTGCCAGCGCGACAGTTGGATCTGATCCGCCTGGCGTTTCCATTGGCGCGACGGGTAGGTCTTTTGTGGGGGCCGGAATCATCGAGAGACCGCAGCGCATGGCGCGCGCAAGCTCACCTTGCGGGCTTGCAACTGGTGGAAGCGGACGTCAGCAGCGAAGAACAACTCTTCCCTGCACTCCGGCGCGTTCTTGATGGCACAGACCTGTTGCTGGCTGTTCCCAGTCCGGAGGTCTATAACAACAGCACGATCCAGAATATCCTGCTGACCTCGTTTCGCGCCAATGTCCCGCTGATGGCATTTTCTCCAGCTTACGTGCGGGCCGGGGCCGTCCTGGCGGTGCATGTGACGCCGCTTCAAATTGGTGTCCAGGCTGCGCAGATCACAAGAGGTGTGCTGGAGGGAAAGGATTTGCCTGCCTTCGGCGCATATTCCAGCGACTTCCAGATTTCGGTCAATGAACATGTGGCTCGCTCGCTAGGATTGTCACTGGATGCTCAGGACTTGCGACAGCGCCTGCGCCAGCGCGAGGGTGTGCCATGAAAGTTCGGGGATTTCGCAAACGGATCCTGCTCGCTGCCATATTGCCGGTCGGTCTGGTCGTGCTGCTCTTGATTGGCGCCTTTCTCTACATCGGCAGGGGTGACAGCGAGGAGTCCCACGGTTTGCGGGCGCGATCGCTGGCGCGACAACTCGCAGCCTCCAGTGAATACAGTCTGTTTTCGGGCAACGCGGATCAGTTGCAGGGCTTGGTCCGTGCTGCGATGCGGGAGCCGCTGATCCGGTCGGTCCTGATCGTGAATGCCAATGGCGCGGTGGTTGCCAGCATCGGTCAGATCACCTATACGATGCCGTCCCGCCTGGGTTCCCAGGAACGGATTGATCGCGATCCCGGACGAGGGACGGATTTGCTGGTTCAACCCATTGCGGTTGAAGGGCTTGCGCTGAATGATCTGTTTGATACCCGGGCCAACGCCGCCACAGCACCGGTTCGGGTTCTTGGCCACGTGTTGCTGGAAGTGTCGAGTGAAGTCCTGCAACAGCGGCAACTCCAGTTGTTGCAGTGGGGCGTGGTGTTGGGGCTTGGCGGATTGTTATTGGGTGGCTTGCTGGCGGTGCAACTTGGTCAAGGTGTGATCAGACCGGTGGCGCGGGTTTCCCGACTGATCGAACGCATCGGGCGGGGTGAATTCGGGGCGCGTGCAGTCTTGCTCCAACACGACCCCTTGCGTGACTTGCAGCAGGCACTCAACCAGATGGCCGAGCGGCTTGAATTCGGACGAGACGAGTTGGAGCGTCGCATCGTGCAGGCGACGCAGGAATTGCGCGAGCGAAAGGAGGAAGCGGAGTTGGCGACCCTCGCCAAGTCTCGCTTTCTGGCGGCAGCCAGTCATGACCTGAGGCAACCGACGCACGCCTTGGGATTATTCGTGACGCGTCTTGGACAGGTGACGCACGATCCACAGGCCGTGGCACTGATCGCCAATATGGACAGCGCTGTCCAGGCCATGCGCGATCTGCTCGACGCCTTGCTCGATATTTCCAGGCTCGACGCTGGCGCCGTGCCTGTGCATTTGCAGGCGTTCGCGCTCGGCGATGTGTTTGACCAGTTGCACGCAGAACTGGCCCTCGTGGCAGTGCAGAAAGGGCTGCGCCTGCGCGTGCGGCCCTGCCGTGTCTGGGTCATGAGTGACCCGGTCCAGCTGCATCGCATTCTTCTGAATCTGCTCAGCAATGCGCTGCGTTACACGAAAACCGGGTCGGTGCTGCTTGCCTGTCGCGTGAAAGACGGTGGGCTCAGGGCATGGATCGAAGTTTGGGATACGGGAATAGGCATTGAGCCGGAGCATCAGGATGCCATTTTCAGGGAGTTCTACCAGGTCGGTAATCTGGAGCGGGAACGCAGCAAGGGTTTGGGACTGGGCCTGAACATTGTTCAGCGGACGGCACGCCTGCTCGAACATCGGTTGCAACTCAGCTCCTCTCCAGGCAGGGGCAGTCGCTTCAGAATCGAAGTTCCGTTGACGGTGCCGGGCGAAACAAAGGATCGTCGCGGGCCCATGCGCCGCGAGTCGGTCGATGACCTGACCGGCCTCATCGTTCATGTCATTGAGGATGATGCACTGTCGCGCGCCGGATTGGTGGATCTTTTGTTGTCCTGGGGTGTCACAACCATCGAGGCGGCCGACCTGGCTGGGGCGCTGGACCAAATGCGCGCAGGCACACGGGCAGATCTGATCATCAGCGACTATCGCCTGCCGGATAATCAAAACGGCATTGACACCGTGCGTCGGCTGCGGCTCGCCGCACAAAAAGAAATTCCTGCGTTTCTGGTTAGCGGCGATACCGATCCGGAACTGATGCGCTCGGTCAAAGAGGCAGGCCTGACCTTGATGCACAAACCGGTCCGCCCCGCCAAGTTGCGCAGCCTGATAGGACGACTGGCCAAGCGCGTCTAGGACTCACAGGGGCCTGCCGTAGCCCTGCTCGGTGGCCGCCAGCACGGCCTGCATTCGAGTTTGGACGCCAAATGCGCGCAGCACGGCCGACACATGGCTCTTGATGGTTTCTTCCGAAAGGCCGAGAGTGACGCTGATTTGCTTGTTGGAGTGGCCAGCGAGCATCAGGTCGAGCACCTCATGTTGACGTGAGGTGAGTTGGGGACCCGCAGACACGCTGAAGACGGCAGATTCCGGCAGGGAGCGGAACTCCGGAGGGACATAAATCTGGCCCGCGAGAACCGACTGCAGGATGCTGAGCAACTCGTTGCTGAGGCTGGCTTTGGCGATGAAACCGACAGCACCCAGCGTCATGACCTGGCGCACCAGCCTTGGGTCCACGGCTCCGGAAATCATGACCACCGGAAGTTCCGGATGCTGCTGGCCAAAGAGTGCCAGCGCCTCCAGACCGTTCATGCCGGGCAACTGGTAATCAAGCAGCACCAGATCGAGATCCGGATGCAAAGCAGCGAGTTCAAATGCACGCTCGCACTGGCTCGCTTCGAGTACCTCAACCTGCTCGGCCAGACCCTTGAGAACCTGGCGCAGACCCTCGCGCACGAGAGCGTGGTCGTCGACCACGAGAATTTTCAACATTTAGAATGAACCATGTTCGTTCATCTGCGTTTACACACCGAGTTTTCAGTTGTTGATGGTACCAATCGCGTCGATGATATCGTCAATTGCGCCGCTGCCGACCTGCAGGGTGCATTGGCCATCACCGATCTGAGCAATCTGTTTGGTGCCGTCAAGTTTTACCGGCAAGCGCGCAAACGCGGCGTCAAACCGCTGATTGGCGCTGAAATCATCCTTGAAGGAATCGGTACCGATGCAACGGCGTCGCGCTTGCTGTTGCTGGTGCAAAACCGTCAGGGTTACCTGAACCTGTCAGAACTGCTGGCACGTGCATGGACGCGCAATGCCAACAAGGCGCAAGCGTCGGTCAAACTCGAATGGCTGGCTGAACTCAGCGAAGGACTGATAGCGCTTTCGGGTGCCCAGGCGGGCCCGGTCGGACAGGCCCTGGTGTTGGGAGATGAGGTTCGTGCGGCAGACGCAGCGTTGCGGCTGGGCAGCATCTTTGCGCATCGCTTCTATCTGGAATTGCAGCGCGCCGGTCGCGCTGATGACGAGACACATGTGATCGCCGCAGTTCAGCTCGCTGCGCGCGTGGGGCTGCCGGTGGTGGCCACCCACCCTGTGCAGTTCACCCTGGCCGACGATTTTGAGGCACACGAGGCTCGCGTTTGCATTGCCGAGGGTGAAATTCTGGGTGACCAGCGTCGGGTCCGCAGATTTACGCGCGAGCAGTACTTCAAGTCCAGCGCCCAGATGCAGGAGCTGTTTTCCGATCTGCCTTCAGCGCTGGAGAACAGCCTGCAGATTGCCAGACGCTGCAATCTGACACTGGTCCTTGACAAGCCTCAGTTGCCTGACTTCCCGATACCGGAAGTCGATGGCCAGCGTCTGACACCACAGGCCTACTTTCGCCATGCCTCGCACCTTGGACTCGATGAGCGACTGCTGCGCCGCTATCCGGTGGCGGCCGAACGCGAGAGCGTGCGCGCCCGCTATGTCGAACGTCTCGAATTCGAGATCGACACGATTTTGAAAATGGGCTTTCCGGGCTACTTTCTGATCGTCGGCGATTTCATCAATTGGGCCAAGAAGAACGGGTGCCCGGTCGGACCTGGTCGTGGTTCCGGGGCCGGCTCCCTGGTGGCCTATTCACTCAAGATTACCGACCTGGACCCGCTGCAGTACAACCTGCTGTTTGAGCGCTTTCTGAATCCGGAGCGGGTCTCCATGCCCGACTTCGACATTGATTTCTGCCAGAGCAACCGTGACCGGGTGATTGACTATGTGAAGGAGAAGTACGGCAAGAACGCTGTCAGCCAGATCGTTACCTTTGGCACCATGGCGGCGCGTGCGGTGGTCCGCGATGTAGGGCGCGTGCTCGACATGAGTTACACCTTTTGCGATGGCATCAGCAAGCTGATTCCGAACAAGCCCGGTGTCAGCGTCAGTCTGCAGTTGCCGCCACAGGGTCGCAAGAACGACGACAAGACGGTTTATGCGGTCGAGGCCGAGCCGGTTCTGGCGGAACGCGAAAGCCGCGAAGAGGACGTGAAACTGCTGCTTGAACTCGCGCGCAAGCTCGAAGGCCTGACGCGCAATGTCGGCATGCACGCCGGTGGCGTCCTGATTGCGCCCGGCAAACTGACGGATTTTTGTCCGCTCTACCAGCAACCCGGCAGTGAAGCGGCGGTAAGCCAGTTTGACAAGTACGACGTCGAAGCCATTGGACTGGTGAAGTTCGACTTTTTGGGCCTGGCAACCTTGACGATACTGGAGATTGCCAAGGACATGATTGTGGCCAGGCACAAGGGTTGCGAGAATTTTTCCTACGAGGATTTGCCGCTGGACGACGCGGCGGTCTATCAGTTGTTTGCCGAGGGCCGGACCGAGGCGGTGTTCCAGTTTGAAAGTCGCGGCATGCAGGGCATGTTGCGTGACGCCAGACCGTCCCGGCTGGAAGACCTGATCGCCATGAATGCGCTCTATCGGCCAGGGCCGATGGACCTGATACCGAAGTACATTGCGCGCAAGTTGGGACGCGAGCCGGTCGAGTACCCGGATCCCCGCGTCGAGGGCATCCTGAGCGAAACCTATGGTGTCATGGTGTATCAGGAGCAGGTGATGCAGATGGCGCAGATCCTGGGCGGCTATTCGCTCGGGGGCGCCGATATGTTGCGGCGTGCCATGGGCAAGAAAAACGCCGAGGAGATGGCCAGGCACCGGCAGATATTCCGGGACGGCGCGGCTGCCAACGGTTTGAGTCAGGAAAAGGCCGACGAAGTTTTCGACCACATGGAAAAGTTCGCCGGTTATGGCTTCAACAAGTCGCACTCGGCAGCCTACGCTTTGCTGGCGTATCACACGGCATGGCTCAAGGTGCATTACACGGCCGAGTTCTTCTGCGCCAACATGACCGTCGAAATGGACGACACGGACAAGCTCAAGGTGCTGTACGAGGACGCACTGAAGATGGGCTTGAGTTTTGAAGCGCCCGACGTGAACCGGGGGGGTGTCCGCTTTGAGCCGATTTCCGACAAGATGATTCGCTATGGGCTCAGTGCCATCAAGGGTTCGGGTCAGCAGGCCATCGAGGCGCTTGTGGCGGCGCGCGAAGGACGTGGGGCCGGAGCGTCTGGCGCAGAGGCGGGCCCTTTCAGGAGCCTGTTTGATTTTTGTGTGCGGGTGGATCGCAATCGCATCAACAAGCGAACCGTGGAGGCACTGATCAAGGCCGGCGCCTTTGACTCGATCCAGCGCAACCGTGCGAGCCTGCTGGCGTCGCTGGACTGTGCATTCGATTTTGCTGCGGCAACACTGGCGAACGCCAATCAGGGTGGTCTGTTTGACATGGGTGGCGAGGACGATCATGGTTCCAGTACGCAGGAGCCCGAACTGGTTCATGCCGTGCCCTGGGGCGTGCGCGAGCGCCTGATGCTGGAGAAATCGGCGATTGGCTTTTATCTGTCGGGGCATCTTTTTGATGAAGTGGCCACCGAGGTACGGCACTTTGTGAAGCGCCGGATCGACGAGCTGATGGATGCGCGTGAGCCGCAATTGCTGGCGGGCATCGTGACGGATTTTCGGGTCATCAACGGCCAGCGCGGCAAGCTTGCCCTGTTCAAACTGGATGACAAATCCGGTGTGATCGAGGCGCGTGCTGACGAGGCGCTGATCAATGCGAACAGGCACCTGTTCAAGGACGACGAACTGATCATCGTGATGGGCAAGCTGCAACCCGACCGTTTTTCCGGCGGCATGCAACTCACTGTGACGCAGATCTGGGATCTGGAGCAGGCGCGTTGCCGCTTCGGCAAGTTTCTGCGCGTCTGCGTCAATGGCAAGGCGCCGGATGTGGCCGGGCTGATACGGGACTATCCGGCGCAGCGCGAACTCTCGGAGCAGGGTGAACTGGTTCGTGGTTTGGCGGTGCGATTGCTGGTGTCAAGTCATGACCCTTCGGGTCAGGCCTGTGCCGAACTGCAACTGGGTGAGCGTTTCAAATTTTTCCCCAGCGACGC
>CAZZLB010000046.1:10247-11833 GCA_964654655.1 uncultured Rhodoferax sp.
AGGCCTGTGCCGAACTGCAACTGGGTGAGCGTTTCAAATTTTTCCCCAGCGACGCGGCACTGGCCGGCTGGCGCGCCGAGGCCGACCAGGGCAGGGCGGAGATTGTCTTCGACTAATCCTTCGGTCTGAAACCGATGATCATGGAAGCGGGCACTTGTCCGTCCGTGTCAGGCGGCAGTTTTTCGGTCTTGTCGATGGCTTTGAGTACAGCATCGTCCCAGGCCTTTATCCCGCTTGACTTGATCAGTTTGCGACTCAGGATGGTGCCGTTCGGTGCCGAGCGTACCTCCACGTCGGCGACCGGATTGCCGGCGATATCTTCGGTGAACACGATGTTGGGTTTGATACGCGCGCTGATGCGTCCGGCGTAGCTGCCCGAGGGTCCCGAGGATCTCGCGGCAGTGCCCTTGGCATCGGGTGCGCCGCTGGCACCTGCCAGGCCGGCGATGCGCTTGAGGTTGTCACTGCGCTGGGCTTCGATTCTTTGCGCCTCCTGTTTGGCCAGCAGCGCCAGCTTGCGCTGCTTTTCGAGTTCGAGTTTTTTCTTTTCTTCGGCCGCCTGTCGTTCCTTCTCGTGCTTTTCCTGAAGGCGTTTTTTCTCAAGCAGCTCTTTTTCCTTCAGTTTCTTGAGGCGCAACTTTTCCTGCTCAATGGCGATGTCTACCTTGGTCGGCTCAACCGGCACGGGAGCCGGCTCGGCAACCGGTGCAGGTGGTGGCACCGGCTCCGGCGCTACCGGCAGCCGCACATCAAGGGGCGGTGGTGCCGCCTCCTGTGGCAGTGCTGACCACAGCTCCGCTTCCACACTGAGCGTGGCAGCCTCACGCTTCCAGTGCACGCCCCAGGTCAGCGCTGCCAGCAGGAATACGTGCGCCAGCACAGCGAGCGCCAGGGCACGCAGCAGGCCGGGCGCCGGCGGCGGAACAAATTCGAGGCGATCGGTGGCTGCCAGCATGTGACCCTAGTTGGCAAGTTGCACGGACAGGCCAATGCGGGCAATGCCGGCGCGCTGCAGTGCGTCCATCAGTCTGACGACGGATTCGTACTTGATGTTCTTGTCAGCACTGATGACGACTGCAGAGTTGGCAGCGCTACCTTGGGCCTTCTTGACCGTGGCGACCAGGTCCTGCAAGCCCAGTGTGCTGGTCCTGTCCTTGAGTCTGAGTTCCAGTGCTTCATTCTTGCCAATCACGATCTGGATCACCTGATCGGGCTGCTTGGCGGCCTTGCCGACACTGGGCAGGTCAATCATGCTCGGTGTGATCAGCGGCGCGGTCACCATGAAGATGATGAGCAGCACCAGCATCACATCGATGAAGGGCACCATATTGATTTCGTTGATGGTGCGTCGACCACGTCCGCGGCTGACCAGGGATGGCATGCTCAAGCTCCTCTTACTGGCCGGAGGCTGACTGCGCGCCGACGTTGCGCTGCAGGATGTTGGAGAACTCTTCGATGAAGGTCTCGAGCTTGATGGCGATGCGGTCGATGTCCCGCGCGAAGCGGTTGTAGGCGACCACTGCCGGGATCGCCGCAAACAGTCCGATGGCGGTCGATACCAGCGCTTCAGCGATGCCGGGCGCGAC
>CAZZLB010000047.1:0-11658 GCA_964654655.1 uncultured Rhodoferax sp.
GTCAGCCGGCTGATTGCCATTCAACTACTTCACGACCGAGCTACTGGCCGCGTTTTTCGTAACCCTATGTCAGCTAGTAGCTTGCGGTTGCTCGCAACCCCATCACAGCGACTGTTTTCTGGTGCTCATCGCCACGATAGTCGCCTGTTTGCTGCTATTCAGTCGGTCCTGCTATACCAAAAGCGGACACTGTCCTTTGGTTTCAGTGGACCTTACTGCTCGGCAAGCCGGCCTCTGGTGCGGAACAGCGTACTTCTACGCATCCTGTATCTCTCTCTGGACTATTAGGTGGGAGACCTACGGCGAATTGTAGACGAAATGGACTCTCTACTGGGCTTGGGCTAGTCGGTGAAGTCGTTGCACACTAAGGACTTACGGTCGCTGAAGCCTATCGCGGGCTTGCCCGATCGCTCCTAGTGACCAGTCGGCTCCTGCGTTGATCGCGTTTTACCGGGCCGACACTGAGAAGCCCAATGTACTTAGCCTTCTGTCGAGGAGGGGTGGTGATAACCATGTCGTGAGGGGGTCAGAGTGGGGGTTCTCGGCTTTAACTCTCTGTGCTACAAGACTTTACCACCATGTTCTGTGCACTGCGGTCTACCTCTCCTCCGCCCATCGCATGACCTCTCCCTGGTCAGCGTACTTAGCTGCTAAGTATTTTGTAACTTAGCAGGCAAGTAATTGATTCAACGCTCTACGGTGGACTGTCAAGCGGATTGAGCACCTATTCCGTGCGTTAAGTTCAATCAATGAAAGGAGTTACGAATCAATCTGCACTGCAATCTATTGACTTGGCAGCTAAGTTAGCTTAACTTGGCAGCTAAGTAATGGATTCGGTGCTGTACTTAGCAGGCAAGAAAGTAGGTTCAGTGTGAATGACATCAGTAAGCAGATGGCTGAGTGGGGTAGAAAGGGCGGGAGGGCCAGGGCGGAGTCGCTCTCCCAGGAACGCAGGAAGGAGATTGCGTCTCTAGCGGGCAAGGCTCCTAGGGCGAAACGTGAAAGTCAGCCAGAGCAGGAGGAGGTTCGCCCACAACTGACTCTAGACGACCTCCATCCTGAGTTCTCCCGCAGGTTACAGAACGGGCTGATCCCTGCCACTCCAGACGAGATTCAGGATCTCCTATCCAAATCCCAGGATGACCTGATCTCCATCTGGCGTTCCATTCGTACCGGACAAGCCAAGGCCCTAGGTGAAGCACTTCAAGGAGAATAAGATGAAGAAGTCTACAAGCAAGCGTGAGAAGCGGAAGCTAGAGCAGGAAGTCTTAGGGAAGCTCCAGGAGATTCAGGAGACCGTGGCGCCGGTACCGGAGGTCCCGAAGCCCAAGAGCTTAGATGCCAGTGGGCTCCATCCGATGTTCCAGGCCGGACTCTATGCCGGCCGCTGGAAATCCACCCCGGAACTGATCAAGAAGCTCTTAGCCAAGGACCCGCTGAAGCAGGTCGCCATCTGGGGCAACCTACGTACCGGGCGATGTGCCACCCTCGCCGAGGCTCTGAAGGGCTGATTGTAGCCTACGTAGATCCTCGAAGTACTTCCCAATCTGCTTCTTCAGCCGATCCGCCTGCGGAACGTCATCAAAGCGTCCGCGGTTGGCATAGAGCTGCATCGTGCAGATGGCGTCAGAGGCCAGAAGCGACATGGCATTTAGCTGATCGGTGAGATCCTGCACAGAAACATCGGGATTCATTTATGCCTCTTCAACTAGGAAGCTCTCCAGGCCCAACAAGCGAGCCGCCTCGGCGATCTTAGCCACAGTCATGTCCGCTCCAGGTAGAGAGTAGTCCAATCCGAACCGGAGCTTAATCCAGAGACCTAGCACTGCGTACTCGGCTTTCACTCCTTCAGTTTCCATACACCGGTCTCCTTATCCAAGACTACGTACTCCAAGACCTCGCCGTACATCTCGACCTTAAGCAGTTCGGCGGCCTTAATGATGTCGTCCACAGTCAGGGATTCCGGACCCAGGGATTTGCCGTACTGAATCGCTCTCAGCAGTAGCCAGTAGATCCGCAGGGTCCGCATCGCTATCCCAAGCTCTTCGTCATTCCGGTAACACCGAGGGTCGCACCTATCCTCTCTTACCAATGTCCTGCGGTCGTACCGATACCCGCGCTCCTTACCAGGCACGTACACGACTGCCCAGCCGTCGTCGACCTCACTGACCGAGTGTGTACTAGACCGCATCAAGTCAAACTGCTGACTGTACTCAGCCAGGATTACCTTATCTCCAGCATTCAAGAGCTTCACAGCTTCTCTCCCAGTGCCTGATACCAGTTGTTCGGCAATGCCTGCCTCACCTTAAACGGCGTGAGGCGGTGCTTCCGCCTGCCAAGGCTAACCACTTCCCCACCCTCCAGGACTCTTCCCAGGAACTCAGAGCAATGGATCTTCCGAGTCCCGAATAGGAAGTTCCCGGTCATCCCGTAACGGATGCCCAGGAGTCGCTCGGCCTCGGAGTGTAGGGCCTCTAGCTGCGCTGCATCGATCTTACTCCGCCAGATCTCCACCTGTAGCACTGGACGGCGCGGGCTCTTTTGCAATCGCCACAGCCGCAGCTGCTCCTCAAGACCCCTGACCGTCATCTTTCTAGACGCGGGTGGATAGGCATCGTAGACCATGAGTTCGCCCTGATCCTCTAAGACGATCGCACAGTGATCACAGTGCATGCCACCTGAGGCGAAGGCGATCAGGCAGGAGGCTACTGGGTAGGGCAGGTTCCAGAAGAACAGTACGTCACCAGCTTGAAGCATGGGTCAGTCGTCTTTCATCTCTAGATGATGTGCCGCATTCTGTGCGTGCTCTCTCACTCCATAGCATTCCTCAACGGCGACTAGCCAGCCGCCAATATGCCCGAATCTCCGAGCCAGGAAGTCTCCGTCGCTGCCTCGCTCCACCGTGTCTCCATTCAGGAGCTCGTCTATGACCGCACATCCACACGGCTTTATCCTGACCTTATACAGTGGCATCCCAGGGTAGCAGCGGACGCCATCGATCGTGAGCGGGAATCGCTCAACAAACGCCCGGTACTCATCGGCGCCCTTGCGAACAGTATCCAGCGAATCTTCAAGGTGCGAGATTCGCTTATCCTTCACTTCGCAAGCGGCCCGCAGTCTCTTGTTCTCCAGCTCTGCCCTATCGCATCTACCCCTTCGGTCGTGCAAGGCGTCCGCATCCATATCTGCCTCCAGTAGCAGCCGGCGTATTGTCTCCGCTCTGCCATTTGCCTTGGCTACTAGGCGTTTCGCCTCCTTGCACATTCCCTTAAGCGACCTCTCCAGGCACGATAGGCCATTCGCCCAGGCGGTGTTCGCGTATTCAAATAGCTTTGTTGATTTCATCGCGGCTCCATTCTCCTAGGGTCTACCAACCACTGCGACAGCTGAATGCCGAGGATACGGTCCCCGAATTCGTCCATGTCGTCTTCGTCGATCTCGTCCCTGTCGTTGTCTACACAGTCCACGCAGTACCAACCGTTCCAGGAAGGAACCCAGTAGAGTTCGTCCGCACCACACGATCGCTCCTCTGCGCACTCATCCCTGTCGCAATAGTACACAGCGTCAGGAAGCGGAGTTCCGGCAGGAGGAATAGCAATCACGACATGCTCCTTACTGGCAGTTGCACCCTGAGGCGTTACGGAACTTCTCCAGCTGCTCGCGGTAGTCGTCAGCGATCTCCAGGATCTGAGCGATCGCCTTATCCTTCTGCTCGACCTCGTGGTGCAGTCGGACGTTCTCCGACTTCAGTAACTCAATGTACGCCCGCTGCTTGTGGTGGCTGGTGTCTCTGACCGGCTCTGACTGTGGAGGCAAGTGCATGTTCAGTTCCTTGATAGCTGTTCTAGGCGGAAGGTTTCAGTGAACCAGTAGAAGACTTCTCTGGGAGTGTCCATCGGGATGATCACGTCACACGTGCTGTCGTCATTGGTTGTCGCCATACCAGATACGCACATGTCGCTCTTGGTCATGAACTTCTTGCTGAGCAAAGCGATGTAGAACCTGGGCTCATCGTCCTTCTTGAACGAGAACACGCGACGCTGCGAGTCCTTGGCGTCCTTGTAGAACGGCACGCAGTTCGCCATGGCCGTGTAGCCCATGTCGGAGGCGACAATGAATACCCAGGATCTGCCCTCATCGAGAGCCTTCTGAACTTCCATGACTGCCTCTTGGTACGGAATCTTCACGTCCTGATCCATGCTAGTTATCCTTTCTGATCGGGGCCTCATGCGCTCCATCCACTACACGCTGACTACTCACTAGTTCTGACCTCATGTTACTGGAGTCCACTGCCGGTGGCTTCCAGGAAGGAATCTTGGTCATCCGTCGCCGCCGCTCTACGGGAGTCCAGGCGGCTTGCAGCTTCTCGCACTCCTGGCGAATCTCGCTTTCCGTAGGCTCATAGGCGCCGTCGCCCTCTAGTCTACCCATGGCAGCAACCCATCCGAGTCCCCGTAGGTCTCGCCTTCAGTCGGGGCGTATTCCACCCCAATGCCATTATGCTCCGCCGTAATCCGCCCTTTATCAGTCACTGCCTTCCAGAGCATCGACAGGAATTGCTCCTCTTCGAAGGTGTCCGCTAGGAGCTGCACCGCCCCAACTCTCGACCCAACCTGATCGGCAAGCACCTTCTGACCGGCTATGAAGATTCGCATTTTGGTACAAATACCCCTCTAAGCTACGGACTGGGCATTGCCCACCCTCTACTGTTCGAGGGGGTTTTCGTCATTTCTCTTGATCCACCGCATGAACTCAGTGCTCCCAAGTCCTTTCGTAGCAGCATGTTGCAGCATTTCCACCTGCACGTCTGGAGGGAAATTAGCGACGCAAGCGTGGTGCGTCCAGGACAAATCAGATCGTCTTACGTCTTTCCCAACTTTCCTAGCTACCGCAGCGTAACGGTTTACACTCGACAGAGAGACGCCCGTAAGCTCTGCAATCTGCCAGCCAGTGTCTCCGTAGCGGTGCTGAGCGTAGTTCACTAGGTCGCCGATCCACCAGGGTGCGCCGCACTTCACAAACACCGCAAAGGACATGGCGGCTTCTAGGCTAGGAAGCTCGGCCGATAACGGCCAGGCGCCGATCTGGTCCAGCGGAATGCCACCGATCTCGATCTCACCTTTATTGACTGTCATAGGCGAAAATGAACAGGGGCCATGGGAGTCCGGTTAACCCCAGGGAAGTTCGCGGCTTCCCTACTTCATGGCCCCTGTTGCATCGTTTTCTGGTTAGAGTCATAATAGACGATACACGCCGCATTTCAGAGTGGGTATACAGAGACGGAAAAGGTTTCTCCATGCTGGGCTGTTATCCTAAAAAAGAGCGCAGAATAAACTCCGAGCGGTGCATACCCCACCGCAGGCAGAGGCTCCACAAACACGGTTTCGCCACATTGGTTTTCCCAGGCTCCGCGATAGTAGTCGATCTATCACACCGGTTGCGTCCTGGTCACACTGCGAAGCTCAGAAGTAAATCGTGGTCAGTAATGGGAGCCGCCGATCGCACGGCTCGTACCTCTAGCCTAATCGCACACTGGACTGGCAGTAAGCTGTCCGTGTGATCCGTCACTGTCGCACTACATCCTAATGCGAATGGCTGCCTGAGCCCTTATATCGCATGGGAAACCGGTGCGCGCCAAAAATGATTTTTGGCCTTCTTCAACAGCAGTTCGAGTTGATCGCAGTCTGGCTGTCATGTCAACTCCTTCACTATCTGTTCGCCACCCAGTAGCTCCTTCACTCCCGGCACTGCCGTGTAGACCGTCACCAAGCGTAAGATGAAGTTGGCATCCTTCTTAAACGCAAACAGCCTATCTCGCAGCCGCGGAGACACCGGGGCCAAGTATGGATCTTCCAGGATCTTGTCGATATGGTGATGAAACAGAATAGTCCTAGCTGTCTTATCGCCGATTCCTTCGATCCCAGGAATGTTGTCCACATCGTCGCCGACCATGGCCAAGTAGCCGGGCCAGCGATCCGCTGTGCTGCCCATCTCCTGCAAGTGGCTGTCGTATGTAATCCAGGTCGGATCGGGCTCTCCGTAATTGATGACGATCCGCTTCAAGATCGTGACCAAGCCAGGATACAGGCACTGCCGGATGTCTTTATCCGAAGAGGCCAACACAACCTTTCGCTTCTGATCGACGCACAGGCTCGCCACGGTACCCAGGATGTCGTCCGCCTCATAGCCGTCGACGCATAGCGAGGTCGCAATCCCCTGTTTCTGTAAGGCGTCCGGCAAACCCGCCAGTTCCTCAACCAGGGCCGGGTCCTTGGGCTTCCGCCCGGCCTTGTACTCCGGGTAGATCTCCCGCCGCCAGAGATTGGCGTGGTCGAAAGCACATATCACCCTGTCCGCCTTATACTTCTCCTTCAGGACTTCCACACGTCGCAGGAAACCGTAGGTCGCATCCTTGCCTCCGCTGCCGGAGAACAGAATGTGAAACCAGTTAGGAGCGTCACAACAGAACAACATGGACAGTTCCTGAGTTCAAGATTGAGAACCGCTGTCCCGAAGTATATCCGGGCCGTTTTCGACTGTCAAGCGGGATGCGCAAAGAAGCGGCCGGAGTGGGAGAAATCACTCCGGCCGCAGCTCGAAAGGTAGCTATGTACGGCGGTTACAGGCCACTCACCGTTAGGCCATCACATTCGGCTGAACGTCAGCCACCCCGTGACCAGGGCTCCCCGACCGCACGAGCACCGTCGTGTTGAGCCACAGGCGTAACACTGAGGCTCCAGGACCGTTGATTTGTTACAGCAGCCGCCATAAAGGACGGCTACCGATCTGTTTCCACGCCGTGGTGGATCAGGCTCGCTACCCCCTCAAAGCTACGGACTGGGCATTGCGCACCCCCTGCTGTTCGAGGGGGACTACTTAAAGCCCTTGAGAGTTATCGCTAATCTCGCTCGGCGTCCCGTGACACCAGGCCGCTTGGCAGCAGCTTCCAGGGCTGCCCGCGGAATCGTTTTCCCAGGCGGAACACCCAAGGTTTTCCTAAGACTGCCCGGCTTCTTGATTGCTTTCTGAATCCAGTTCGCAGCCATGGCATTGCTCCGTAAATGTCAGGCTTCACGGTATCACAGCCTGCAAGTCAAGTCAACTAGGATTTTCAGTCAGGGCCAATAACCGTGTACCCAGATTCCTTCAAGACAGTTTCGCACCAGTCCAGGAGCTTCAGGTCCTTCTGAGCCATCAAGATAGATTCTGGCGTTGGCAGCATCAGGATGCAGTGCGACTGAATCGTCGCATTCCGCAGCGTCCTCAAGGCATTGACGCACACAGTCACTCGCTCTGCGATTCTCGAAGCCTGTATGCCGCAGTCCCTGCCGCTTACAGGAGACAGGATCTGCTGGTTATTGCAGTCGAAGACGTTGCCTAGGTCGTCTGCGACCCAATGTTCTCCGAACGACGCTTGCGAAAGACTAGTCACCATTCATCTTCCTTTCGAACCTATGATATGCCGCCACGCTAGTCGCCATGACAGATGTGTCCAGGAAGCAGAACTCTAGGTAGACAGGTTTCCCTGTCATTGGGCATATCGCCCCAGCGGTGATCAGCTTCCGAATGAAGGTTTCACTGCGTCTGCGAGGCAGCATTCTAGGTGCCTCAGACAGCGGAAACGGTGACTCAGAAAGCACTTTGGCGCTAGGCCGACGCTCTCCTCGGTACTTCGAACTCATCGTGTAGGCTCGCGGTGGAACGTGTTAGAACGCCGTGGCACAACTTAGCACAAGTCTTGCATGTACCAGTAGTAATGTCAAGCCTCCCTGTGTTTGATGGAAGCTGACTTAACGCCACACATAGAAGTTGACTCAACACCACACACCGTACAGCAAAGGCAAGTTTCACTATGGCCAAGAAAGCCCCAGGACAAGAAGAAGCCGAAAAGACCCTGATGGCTGACATCTTCACACAGCCCAAGGCTGACGCTCCCGTTGCCAGCGATCCGCCGCCTGCGGCAGATCCGGCGCCGGTTACTGAGCCGGTCGTAGAGACCACTCCTGAACCAGTTACGCCGCCCTCCTGGCTCGACTCCCTGAAGACCGACTTCGGCTTCAGTGACATCAAGGACGAAGAAGATGCCCGGCAGCGCGTCCTGCAAGCCCTTCGTCAAGAGAAGGAAGAACTCGACCGGATGCGGCAAGAGCGGGAGCAGTATCGCCCTCTTGTTCAGTACGGCCAGCAGTACATCGACGAACTCCAGAAGCGACAGGCCGAACAAGCCAAGCCGGCCACGCCGGAGCCGTCCAAGCCTGACAATGGCCCCTGGCCCAACGTGCGTGCGGTAGATCCCAAGGTTGTCGAGCGGTACTACAACGCCGAGACCAAGCAGTGGAACTACGCCACGCCTCCCTCGGTCATCCAGGAAGTCGAAGAGGCCATGGCCAACACGCAGAAGTGGACCAATGACTTGGTCTATAAACCGCGTGAAGCCCTGGAGCCGATCATTGACTACGTCGTCACGAACAAAGTCCAGAAGATCCTGGAAGAGCAGTTCGGCATGAAGCCCCAGGAACTGGTCCAGCAGCTGGATATCAGTGGCGAGAGGAAGTATGTCAACGACGTGCTCGTACAGTACGAAGACGTGCTCTTCGAACGCGACCCTCGCACGAGCGCCCTGAACTACGATCGCCCCAGTCAGATCGGGCAGAAATTCTCGGAAGCCTTGCAGGAGGCCGAGAACATCTTGAAGATTCCCACGGAAGCAGGGCGGTACTACTACGCCGCCAAGCAGATCCAGCCGTTCATTTCGCAGCAGACTCGCGAGACGGCGGCGAGCACCGTGGCTCAAACAGCGGATCAAAAGCGGTCGGAGCATTTGCACCGTGCCGCTGCGAGAAGTGTTCCCAGCCGGGATGGAAGTGTTTCGAAAAACCCCGACGCCCCAGGCAGACAGAATCCCAATGTCCGGAGCGCCCAGGCATTTGCCGAAGCGTTCTTCGCCGAAGGCGTCAATCAACCATAAGGAAATAGCCCATGTCGAATTCCTTTCAAGGATATGACCTGGTCAAGTTCGACCGGCTGGCAACAACCACGCTGGCCGATCACATCCGGGTCCTGGAGCAAGAGCACTTGCGTAACTACGCCTTCCCGGCGCAGTTGCAAGCGTCTGGTCGAGTGCTCAAGGGTCTCGGTGGTCGTGGTTTTGACTGGGTCATCCAGTACAAACGCCATGACCTGCGTGCGTCTACCGGAGCGAACGTCCGCGAATGGAAGCCTCAGAACCTGTACATCAAGGCTCAGCTTCCCTACCGTGGCTACGAAGCGACGGACTCGATTTCGCGCGGCGAGGTCTTGGCTAACCGTGACAGCCAGGCCCAGATCGTGAACCTGATGGACGGCTTCCTGGATCGCCTCACGCAATCCATGGAGCAGAACCTGGCTCGCCAGTACTTCAATGACGGTGACACCAACACCGACTACTGGCACGGCTTCGAGACGTTCTTCGGAAACAACGGCACGATCACGTCGACGACGGGCGCCCAGCGGTCCAAGAACGCGGCCGACATCGTGGCCTATCCGTACGCCACGTACGCCGGCCTGAGCACGGAACTCTCCGCTCAGGGTGGTGCTCAGATCGACGGCATCTGGCCGGCTGGTGACAGCGAGCCGCATCGCGACTTCTGGACCCCGCTGATCCTGTTCGGCGACAGCACGAATGCTGCCGTGAACAACCCATCCAGCCCGACTACCTACACCTGGCAGTCGCAGTGCTTGCAGATCCTGGGCTATGCGATCACGCACAGCGCTCGGCTCGGCGGCCTGGATGCTCAGCCCACCACGGTCTTGATGGATCGTACGATGTACAACGAGCTGAAGAACCAGCTCCGCGGCAAAGAGACGATCTTCGTGACTCGCGGCAACGAGGACTACTCCCTCGTGAAACTCGGCTTCACCAACACCCTGGTGGTAGATGGCGTCGAGTGCACGGCGGACAACTCGCTTCCGGCGAATACGTCCTACGGCTTCAGCTATCGCAACTGCGAACTGCGGTGCCAGACGGACGACCTGTTCGACACGGAAGGCGGCGTCATGTACGACCGCGACGTGTCGGCTCACAAGGCGGTGGTCTCGACGATCTCGAACCTCAAGTTCCGATCGCCGCGGCACTTCTTCAAGATCGTGAAGAACGTCTCGCAATTGACGTAGTTTACCAAGGCTTCACCGGCTGCGACTCGCCTCGCAGCCGGGTAGCCGAGAGTTTCCCATACATCCAAACCTTTTCCCACTAAGGGTGCAAATATGACAGACACTGGCTTCAATGGCCCGAAACTGGGCGAGACTATGCCCGGTACGGATGATGACGGGAATCTGGTAAACAGCCAATTCCTGGGCACCATCAAGCGGTTTGACAACCTCAACATGCTGGCGTCGTCCAGCATCAAGACCTGGCTCAGCCATGGTCCGATCTACGCTGTTCTGCTGCGGAATACCTCCGGTGGAATCCTGGAGCGGCGACGCCTTGCCAAGTGCGCTCAGACGGTCGGCTACGGCCTGATCGAGAACGCCAGCGGCTACGGCGCCACGATCTACGATCGCCCGGTGGTTATGATCGACCCCTGGCTGCCGGCGACCACTGGCGTTGCCGACGATTACATCTTCTGGGGTATCATCAAAGGACCGGCGATCGGTACGCTGCCCGCCAGCGGCTCCGACATCAAGGCGTCCGGTTCGGTGGGTACTCCGCTGGTGTGCTCGGACGACGACAGCGGCTGCTGCACTCCGGTGGCGGCCGATCCTGGCAGCTCGGCGTTGGCGTATCAGGCGGCGACTTCGGTCTTCGGATCGTCGCTGGCTGCGTTCACTAGCAACGACGCCGCGGACGAGATCACTGTGCTGATGCACTGCCCGTGGTTCCCCTGCTAACACCAGGGGCTCCATGAGCGTACAGAATTGCGGGGCAGCCTGAAGGTTGCCCAGCGGTGGCGGTGGTGTGCGGTGGCGGGGTCGTTCCCCGCCGCCGCTTTTTGCTACAAGGGGATAGCCATGCTGAATGAAGATGACGCTGTCTATCAAGACCCGGCATCCAACAACGCCATGATCTCAATCGAAGAAGAGACTGGCAAGACGCACAAGTGTCGCGGCTGCAAGCGGGTTCTGCCGCTGAATGAGCAGTGGTTCAATCGAGACCGCACCTGCAAGACAGGCTTCAAGTACATCTGCGTTGAGTGCATGGCCAACAGTCGCACGGCCAAGCAGGACAAGAAGATCTTGGCGGTGTCGCAGCAGATGGACACCAAGCTCCTGAAGATCTTCGGTGAAGCCCTCGCGGGATACAAGGGAGGCGTTCCGCACGTCGCCCGCTTCGCTGAAGCGATCCTCAAGGCCACAGGCGGGATCGACGGCTACATGCAGCACCTCATGGCGAGTCGTCTCATGGCTAAGCCGGGGAGTGCAATTCGCCTCAAATACGATCAGCTCCTCTACTCCTTCATTCTCAAGTCGTCAGAGCTAGGCGCTGCCAAGATCCCCGTCGAGATGATGGGCGAGCAGGAGTGCCTGGACGAGCTAGAGAACATCTACGAGGAGGAGGTGCATCGCCGAGTCAGCCTCCGCCTTGCCAATGGTACGCAGGCAGACGCCAAGCCCACAACGGATTCTCCGCCGTTAGCCAAGGCTCAGTAGCATGAGTGACGATGTCTACGAAGAAGCTGA
>CAZZLB010000048.1:0-11605 GCA_964654655.1 uncultured Rhodoferax sp.
CGGGTTTTGACCGGGTCAGCAACGAGTTGGGCCAACTCGGTAGTGCTTGAAATGGGCCCCCGGTCCTGTCGGCGAGCAACAATCGCCTTTGCAATCGAGCCAGCAAACCGTTCTTCGCCGTAGTCACGTATCACCTCCGCAATTTTTTCTACTTCAGCCGTCTGCAGCCATTGCGCCACACTGATGCCCCGGGTGCTGTCCATGCGCATGTCCAGCGGGCCTTCCAACCTGAAACTGAAGCCCCGCAAAGGGTTGTCGATCTGCGGCGAACTGATGCCCAGATCAAGCAGCACACCGGCGATACTGGCGGCCGGGAGTTCTGCCAATTGCGAGAAGCCCTGATGCCGTATCGAAAAGCGCGAATCATGGATGCTGGCAGCCTCAAGCAGTGCCTCCGGATCCTTGTCAAACGCAATCAAGCGGTCTTGCGCTTGCAGGCGTGAAAGAATCAGACGGCTGTGACCGCCGCGCCCAAAAGTGGCGTCCACGTAAGTCTGGCTGGCCGTGCTTGAATCGTCGGGCGCGTCCGGGTTCATGAACAGAGCGTCAACAGCTTCGTTCAACAATACGGTGGTGTGTTTCCATGCGGCTTGCACCGTCTGCCTTCAGAAGGAAAACTCTTTAAAGACGTCAGGCATGTCGCCCTGCATGGCCCTGGCTTCCTGCGCGTCGTAAGTCGCCTTGTCCCAAAGCTCAAAATGGTTGCCCATGCCAAGCAGCATGGTGTCTTTGGCGATGCCTGCGGCCTGACGCAATTCGGGCGATACCAGGACGCGTCCAGTGGCGTCCATTTCGACATCCATCGCGTTGCCCAGGAAGATCCGCTTCCACCACTGCGCCGACATCGGCAGCGCAGCAATGCGCTCACGGAATTTTTCCCACTCGGGGCGTGGAAACACCATCAAACAACCATGTGGATGTTTTGTGATCGTCAACTGCCCCGCCGCCGTAGCGCTCAGGACGTCACGGTGCCGGGTCGGTACAGACAAGCGGCCCTTGCTATCCAGACTCAATGACGAAGCACCTTGAAACACTGCGGTACACCCTTTCGCTGCGAAAACAAAAAAACTGGTGGTGACAGCACACTTTTCACCACTTAATTGCACTTTTTTGCACTGTACCAGCAATTGCTCGCCATGCAAGCCTGCTTGCAATAATTTTTTTCAATGAAATCAAGGACTTAGAGCAGATTTTGAAGCGTTCTTGCAGAGAAAAACGTTCAAAATGAAGGACTTAGCTCACGTTGTGAATGTGATGCCTCAAGGGTTTAGAGGATGTATCTGGAAAGATCTTCGTCGCGGCTAAGTTCGCCGAGCCGAACATCGACGTAAGCAGCGTCAACCACAATGGTTTGTCCGGCCAGATGGGCGGCATCGAAACTGACCTCGTCAAGCAGTCGCTCCATGACAGTAGAGAGGCGGCGTGCACCGATGTTTTCGGTCCGCTCGTTCACCTCGAAAGCAATCGCTGCCAGACGCCGGATGCCGGCGTCCTGGAACTCGATGTGCACGTCTTCTGTGGCCAGCAAGGCCTGGTATTGCTTTACCAGCGAAGCATGCGTCTGCGTCAATATCGCGACAAAATCCTCGACCGACAGGGACTGCAATTCAACGCGTATCGGAAAGCGGCCCTGCAGTTCCGGAATCAGGTCACTGGGCTTGCTCAGGTGAAAGGCGCCGGAGGCAATGAACAGGATGTGATCGGTCTTGACCATGCCGTATTTGGTGGACACCGTGGTGCCCTCCACCAGCGGCAACAGATCACGCTGCACACCCTGGCGCGAGACTTCGGCGCCACTGCCTTCGGAGCGCGAGGTCACCTTGTCAATTTCGTCTATGAACACGATGCCGTTTTGCTCCAGCACCTGCAGCGCCTGCGTCTTGATGTCCTCGTCGTTGACCAGTTTGGCTGCTTCCTCGTCAATCAACAATTTCATTGCATCGGGAATCTTGAGCTTGCGGGTCTGGCGCTTGGCTTGCCCCATTTGACCGAACATGCCACGCAATTGTTCGGTCATTTCCTCCATACCGGCGGGACCCATGATTTCAAGTTGCGGCATCGGCTGGGCCACCTCAATTTCAATCTCGCGCTCAGCGAGCTGGCCCTCACGCAACTTCTTGCGCAATATCTGACGCGCCGCACTCTCGGGCTCGTTGCTGGGCAGTACACCAAACTCAGCGCGAGGGGGTGGTACCAGTATGTTGAGGACGCGCTCCTCGGCCGCATCTTCGGCGCGCGCGCGAACCTTCTTCATCTCGACAACGCGATTTTGTTTGACAGCTATCTCTGCCAGGTCGCGAATGATGGCATCGACGTCCTTGCCAACATAACCCACTTCGGTGAATTTGGTGGCCTCGACCTTGATGAATGGCGCATCGGCCAGACGCGCCAGGCGACGCGCAATTTCGGTTTTCCCGACTCCGGTGGGGCCAATCATCAGGATGTTCTTTGGCGTGATTTCAGCGCGCAGAGCGGGCTCCACCTGCTGGCGCCGCCAGCGATTGCGCAAGGCAATTGCCACTGCCCGCTTGGCCTGATGCTGACCAACAATGTGCTTGTCGAGTTCGACCACAATTTCCTGGGGTGTCATGTTCGCGCTCACTCCCCCAGGGTTTCAACGATGTGATTCATGTTGGTGTAGATGCACAACTCTGCGGCAATCTCCAGCGAACGCTTGACGATGTCCGGCGCCGACAACCCGGTGTGATTTAGCAAGGCCATCGCCGCTGCCTGCGCGTAAGCGCCACCCGAGCCTATCGTCACAATGCCATTCTCTGGTTCGAGCACATCACCGTTTCCGGTGATGATCAGTGAAGCCTCCGCATCGGCAACGGCCAGCATGGCTTCCAGGCGCCGCAACACACGGTCGGTACGCCAGTCCTTGGTCAACTCGATGGCCGCGCGTAGAAGATGTCCCTGGTGCTTTTCCAGCTTCGCTTCAAAACGCTCAAACAGGGTGAAGGCGTCGGCAGTGGCGCCAGCAAAGCCCGCCAGCACCTTGCCGTGGTAGAGCTTGCGAACCTTGCGTGCCGTCCCCTTGACCACGATATTGCCCAGTGTGACCTGGCCATCACCACCAATAGCCACCTGACTACCCTGCGCGGTCTTGCGCCTTACACTGACGATGGTGGTGCCGTGAAACTGGTCCATGCGGTGCTTGCCTCAAAATCAGCGGTTACGCAGCACAACCCGTGCATGCTCGTCGATGCCAATCACCCTGAAGAACGCAGCGACCAGGCGCGGTACA
Organism: uncultured Rhodoferax sp.; assembly: GCA_964654655.1. Classification (GTDB taxonomy): domain Bacteria; phylum Pseudomonadota; class Gammaproteobacteria; order Burkholderiales; family Burkholderiaceae_C; genus Rhodoferax. The sequence goes on from CAZZLB010000048.1 coordinate 3,248, forward strand.
TCACGAAACTGGACGTGGCAACCTTCCGCCTCACGCGCCGCCACCCAGTTGAGAATGCTTCCGGCGGCAGAAAAATCGACCCGAACCAATTTATCGCAGGAGACAACCAGTCGATTGGCGCCTTTGAAACCTGTCTGGAGCTTGTTCAGCGCCTGCGCTGCATCACCCAGAACTTGCCCCGAGAGTTCAAAAACATGCGCTGAAATATCATCGATCGCCATCGGCGTTGTGCTCTCATGGGTCGTTTGAAATTCGGCACCCGGCACAGTGACCAGGTCGTCCTCGTCACGCGGCGAGGGCCCACTCCTGTGCTTCATCCGCTCTGATGTGTACTTGCACAGCACGCTCTCCCAGGGGGGTGGAGACACCTCGTAGGTGACGCAATAGTCCAGCGCAGCCAATTCGAACTCGTCCTGCAGATTCATGATGCGCAAGGCATCCAGACGAAGCCGCCACCAGAACAACGGCAAGCCCTTGTCGCCCGAACCCGTAGAGTCATGCAGCACGCTCTCGAGCACATCGGCACCATCAAAATGCAAAGCCACTGACTGCGCGCACCACTGCGCAAACAGATCGGCCAGGGGTGGCCCGGCATCCTGTGCGATTGCCTTGAGATGTCGCCAGTTCAAACGCCAGGGCTGTGGCGCATTCAGCAATTTGCCCTGCAGGTTCTGCACCGCCCTGAGATCAAGTTGAGTCGGGCAATCCCACAGCGCCGCAAGTGCGTGTTCGTACGCTGAATCTTGCTCCAGAACGGCATGTTCGCTGACACGCGCCAGTTCCTCGGGCGTCGAGAACCAGACCGGCGCAGCGTGCCCGAAGCGTTGCGCATATTCCATCGCCACGCGATCAAAACTGCCCTGCTGCCCCGTTGCGCGGTACAGGTCAAACAAGGCTGCAGCCCAACCCTTCACAATGTCGGCACGGACATTGTCGGTGCGCAGGGCAGCCAGCAAGCCGGTCTCGGCACCTTTATCGTCGCCATTGGCGAAACGAATGGCCGCCTCCTCCATCTCGGTATCCGCGACGCCGTCACCCAGCTCGATGGCAAACAAATTGGAAGGCGAAAAGCCGCTGCCACGGGACGCAACTTGCCTGCTTGTCAAGTCTGCCGACTCTGGTCCTGGCATCTGCGGCAGTGTTTCAGCTCCATCCCGGTCATTCGGCTCCGACAGCCCAGGTTGCGTAGGATGGAAATCGGTGCTGGACCCCTGATCCGTCAGCGCGACTTCCTTTTCCTCGCGCGGACTGCCACTCAACAGGTCCGCTCCTTGCGGCAGATGCAGACTGGCTGAAAGGTGGAAACCGCCTCCTTCGACCGTCGCCTCATCCTGTTTGCCCTTCCACCACTGTTTGGACATCTGAGCCTCAATTTCATCGATCTTCTTGATCGTGTTGGCTCGCTCCTCCAGGTTGGAGGTGGTCGTGGTTCCCTGAAAAAATGAAGGTCGCCCGTTTGCTTCAGCGTTGACAACCGGGCCGGCGCGGCGCATTTTTCGCAATTCGTCAAATTCACGCCGGCGAACGAAATCATTCTGTCGCTTGCGCTGGATCATCTCCTTGAGCGCTTGCTTGCTGTAGCCCCGTTCCGGCTCCAGCTCCGGCGCCGGCGCCACGCCGATCTTGTCCAGTTCAGACCAATCCTTCGTCGGATGACGAACGGCCTTGATCATCTTCGATAGCAAGCCAGCGGTGGTGCCTTTAATTGCCATGGGGCCAAGGAGCCGTCAGAGGGTCCACTCGTACCGATTCATCAGTCGCCAAACATTTTCTGTTTGAGTTCCCGGCGTTGCTGTGCTTCCAGCGACAGGTTGGCCGTCGGACGTGCCAGCAAACGCCCCACACCAATCGGTTCTCCGGTCTCGTCGCAATAGCCATAGTCGCCAGCGTCGATGCGTGCAATCGATTGCTCAATTTTCTTCAGGAGCTTGCGTTCACGGTCACGTGTGCGCAGTTCAAGCGCATGTTCTTCTTCAATGGTGGCGCGGTCAGCCGGGTCCGGCACCACGACGGTGTCCTCGCGCAGATGTTCTGTCGTCTCACCAGCATTGCTCAGAATGTCCTTCTTCAGCTGCACCAGTCTGCGCCGAAAAAATGCCATCTGGAACTCGTTCATGTATTCCGCGTCAGGCATTGCGATCAACTCGGCGTCGCTGAGTTGCTCAATCGATTTGGTTTTCCAGTTGTTAGCCAGCCTGGCATCCTTCTTGATCGTAGACGCAAGCGGTGGAACAATCATGGGCGACGCTACCGCCTGCGAAAAACTCGCCTTGGCGGCCGTTGACGCCACTGATTGCGCCATGGACGGAACCGTCAACTGCGCCAGTCGTGAAGAAGGGCGCCCGGCCCGGGCAGGGATGCCCGAATTGGCAACAACCGGTGCAGTCGGCGCTGCCTTGCTCGGCGTTGCGGGTATTTGCACTGTCGTCTCTGACCTGGCTGCTTTATCGATCGTCTTATTCACTGAATCCTTTGTCTTGACTTTGGCAGCCGGCTTTGCAGTCTTGACCGCAATGGGATTGGCCACTGCAGGTTTGACTTTCGCCACCGGCTTGGCGAGTTTCGTGCTGGCGCTCTTGCCTGCCTTGGGCGCTGCTTTCGCTGCGGGCTTGCGCTTCGGCAGTGCAGCACCAACTTTGGGGCGCACTTTGATTGGCGCGGCCTGCTTGACGGTTTTCCTGACTGCTGCCGCCTTGGCAACCGGCTTGCTGCCGGTCTTGGTCAAGGCCTTGGCTTTTTGAACTGGTTTGCCCTTGACTGCGACTTTGGCTTTGGCTTTGGCTTTGGCTTTGACAGGCGCCTTGACGACCGGCCCGGCCTTTGACTTGACGACGGATTTCACCACCTTGACGGCTTTGATCGCTTTCGCAGACACCTTGACTTTTGCAGTTTTCGCTTTCACTTTTTGTCTCCTCGCAGTATTTGCTGCGCCTTCACTTCACTGTCTAAACCTTTGTCACGAGCATTTTCAACACTTGCCATGCAGATTTGCGCTGGCGCGCGAGTGTACAGGTTTATTTGTTCCATCAGACCAGACACTGCTGCATGCCCTGCAGGAAGATGTCCTTGGGCAAATCAATGCCAATGAACACCATCTTGCTGTTTCGCGTCTCATCGACGCCCCAAAGAGGGCCCAGGTCGCTGCCCATCAGTTGGTGTACGCCCTGAAAAATCACCTTCCGGTCGGTACCGTTCATATAAAGCACGCCCTTGTAGCGCAGCATCCGGGGCCCGTACACATTGACAATGGCTCCCAGGAAATCTTCCAGCTTGGCTGGATCAAAAGCGCGATCCGACTTGAAAACAAAGCTCTTGACATCGTCCTCGTGCGCGTGATGGTGCGCCCCACCATGCTGATGCGAGGGATGGTCGCAATGCTCGCCATGGGCATGATCGTGATCGTGTTCATGCTCTTGTGCATTCAGGAATTCCGGATCGATGTCGAGCTTGGCGTTGAGGTTGAATCCACGCAGATCGAACACTTCGCTGAGCGCCACCTCGCCAAAATGCACGGCTTTTTGCGGTGCACGGGGGTTCATGTGCTGCAGCCGGTGCATCAGCGCCGTGAGATCGTCAGGGTGGACCAGGTCGGCCTTGCTGATGAATATCTGGTCGGCAAAGCCGATCTGCCGGCGCGCCTCCTGCCGTTCATCGAGTTGCGCCGGCGCGTGTTTGGCGTCCACCAGCGTCAGGATGGAATCGAGCAGGTAGCTCTCGGCGACTTGATCGTCCATGAAGAAGGTCTGGGCCACCGGACCCGGATCGGCCAGACCGGTGGTCTCGATCACCACGCGATCAAAATCAAGTTCGCCTTTGCGCCGCTTTTCGGCCAGATCATGCAGCGCGGCGCGCAAGTCGTCGCGGATCGTGCAGCAGATGCAGCCGTTGCTCATCTGGATGATGCGTTCCTGGGTATCAGAGACCAGAATGTCGCTGTCGATGTTTTCCTCGCCAAATTCATTCTCGATGACTGCAATCTTCTGGCCATGCGCCTCCTCCAGCACGCGTTTGAGCAGTGTCGTTTTGCCCGAGCCGAGAAAGCCCGTCAGGATGGTTGCAGGAATCAGACTCATCGCGTTTTCGTCAGGTTCAGATTATCGTGAAGCAGGGGAGTGTAGCGGTCTATTGTTGCGGAACTATTTACGCATGACCACCAGGCCCTTCAGGTACTCGCCTTCCGGGAAATTGATGGTCATCGGGTGATCGGGCGCACCGCCCAGCCGCTCGACGATATAACCGTCAGTCTGGGCGTCGATCGCCGCTGATGCCACGATCTTGTGAAACAGGTCAGCGCTGATGCCACCCGAGCAGGAATAGGTGAACAGGACCCCTCCCGGCGCGAGAATCCTGCAGGCCAGCCGATTGATGTCCTTGTAAGCCCGCGCCGCACGCTCGGCATGCGTCACCGTCGGTGCGAACTTGGGCGGGTCCAGCACTATCGCGTCAAAAGTCTTTCCCTCGGCGCCGAGTTGCCTCAGCGAGGCATTCACGTCGGCATCCATGAAAGTGCCCCGGCTTGCCGCAAACCCGTTGAGTGCCACATTGGCGCTGGCCTGCTGCAAAGCCGGAGCCGAAGAGTCTATCGAGGTCACGTGCGTCGCGCCCCCGGTCAGCGCAGCTACTGTGAAGCCGCCGGTGTAGCAATAACAGTTCAGGACGCGCTCAAACTTCAGCCGTCGCGTGTAATCGGCAAACTTCTTGCGGCTGTCGCGCTGGTCCAGGTAGAAACCGGTTTTGTGGCCGGTCGCAATATTCAGCGCCAGTTTCCAGTCATGCTCGCGCAGGACCAAGTCCACCGGTCCCTCGCCGCACAACCAGCCGCTCACCAGCGGCAGGCCCTCACGTTCACGGCCGCTGGCGTCGGAACGCTCATAGAGTCTGGACAGACCGGTGGCAGCCAGGAGCGCGTCAACCAGCACTGCTTTCCAGCGCTCGGCCCCGGCGGACAGAAACTGCGCGACCAGGGTATCGCCATAGCGGTCCACGATCAAACCTGGCAGACCATCAGACTCGCCATGCACCAGACGCACAGCGTCGCTCTGGATCTCAAATCGCGCTCTGGCATTGACGGCTCTTTCACAGGCCAGATGGAAGAAGGCCTTGTCAATGCGTTGTGACTCATCGAAGCTCCAGACCCGTGCCCGGATCTTGGAGACCGGGCTGAAGGCGGCCCAGGCCAGAAACTGACCTTCATGCGACTCGACCCGCACAGTTTCGCCGGCATCGGCCGCGCCTCGGGCAATGGCTGACTCAAAAATCCAGGGATGGCGGCGCAGCAGCGAGCGTTCCTTGCCGGGTCTTAATCGAATCGTCTTCATGGGTCGATTGTCGGGGCTGCTGCAGTGGCTGCAAGCCGCGCATTTTGACGCACCAGCGGTGCCAGGGACACCGTCCCCGGACGACAGAACTAATAAGTGATCGCCATGGACGGCACATCAACCCGGATCATGGGCTTCTTCAAGGCCCCATGAACCGCCTTGACGTAGTCGGCTGACCATTTTGCGTTCTCGAACCAGCTCGCACCGGCGGCTTCCGTCACGCGCAACACCTTGTCAGCCGTCAGCACCTTGCCGCTGGCACGCAGGGGCTCACATTCCAGCGCGGTGAACTGGGCGTCCAGCCAGGCGCGCGCCACATCATGCGCCATCGGTGGCCCTTCTTCGACATGAAAATGAAATTCAACGCCTTTGTCCAGAAAAACGAGAATTTGACTGCGCATAAAGTACCTTTCTTTCAATACCCCGAAGTTTCGCCGAATTAGTGCCGAAAAATTGTAAAACCCCCGCGAATTATTTGATTTTGGCGCGTGGATGCGCTGCGTCATAGGCTTTGGCCAGGTGCTGAAAATCGAGCCGGGTATAGACCTGCGTGGTGGTGATGCTGGCGTGCCCGAGCAACTCCTGCACGCCCCGCAGGTCACTGCTGGACTGCAGCAGATGGCTGGCAAAGGAGTGGCGCAGCATATGCGGGTGCACCGGGGCCGCCAACCCGGCCTGCAGACTGCGCAGCCGAAGGCGCTGCCAGATCGATTGGGACGTCAGGCGGGTACCGTTGCGCCCCATGAACAGCGCGGCCTGCGCCGCATGACTGCCAGTGGCGTCACGCACCGACAGCCAGCGCTGCAGGGCCTCCAGCGCCTTGCCGCCCACCGGCACGGTGCGCCGCTTGGAACCCTTGCCCAGCACATGCGCCTCGCCAGCCTGCAAGTCGATCCAGCCGCGTGCGCCGGCGCTGGCCCGGACGTCCAGGCCCGTCAGTTCTCCGACCCGCAGTCCGCCGCCATAAAGCAACTCCACCATGGCGGCGTCGCGGGCTTCCAGCCAGGGATCGGCGTTCTCACCCTCAAAACTGGCAAGTTGCACTGCCTGATCCACACTCAAGGCCTTCGGCAGAGGTTTGCCCGCCTTGGGCGCGCGCACGTCCTGCACCGGGTTGCTTGCCACCAGACCCTGACGCCCCAGCCAGATGTAAAAACCCCGCCAACCCGACAGGATCAGCGCAATCCCTCGGCCAGAGCGCCCCGCACCGTGCATCTGCGCCACCCAGCGCCGGATATGGCTGTGTTGCACCTGAAAGAGCTCGACTTCAGCCTGCGTGGCAAAGTCACGCAGCTTCTGCAGATCGAGGGCATAAAGCTCTACGGTGCGCTGCGCCAGGCGTTTTTCAACCCTCACGTGCTCAAGGTAGGCATCGACCAAGGCCATCGGGGTCAGAGCCTGATTTCGTTGGAGATCGCCTTGTTCCGCTGGCATGTGTGGTCCTGAATCGGGATCTGACCCCGATGGCCTACTTGAGTCTGGACAGGGCGGCGCTGGCCAGTTCGGCGATCCGGGCCAGAAAGTCGGTCCCCATGGTGCTGTTGAAGCGCTGCGCATCAGGCGAAGCCAGCACCAGCAGGCCAAAAGCGGGCACGCTGCCACCGATCGGCCCCTCGCGCAGCGGCAGCATGGCCAGCGAACTCGCCGAGAGCGGCTCGGCCAGCCAGGCCGCCGCCTCAAAACCGGTATTGACGCCGCAGAACGGTTCAGTGAGTGATGAAGTAAACAGCTTGACGTCCTCGCTCACACCGGCGGAAAAAGCCGCCTGCGCAAAGGCGGGCGCCACGTCCCAGACCTTGATGGCCACTTGTGGCACCGAAAAATGCCGGGCAATCTGCTCCGCCAGTTGATCGGGCAAGCGCAGCGGGTCGTTCACCCGAAACAGGCTGCCAGCCCAACTCATGAGCCGGTCCGACAGCATCGCGTTTTCGCTGCCGTTGCGGATCATGTCCATGATGCGGTGCTCCAGCGATTTGATTTTTTCTCGCAACAAACCGGCTTGGCGTTCCTGCAGGCTGACCGCGCGTGAGCTGTGCGGGCTGCTGAGCTGCACTGTCGCCAGCAATTCGGCGTGGCGTTCGAAAAAGTCCGGTGTATTGACCAGAAAGTTGGCAATGTCGTCTTCGGTGATGGGATGGGTAAAGGAAGTGCTCATAGGTGGTCCGGTAAATCGATTTCGCCATGAAAAACTGTCGTCGCCTGCCCTGTCATCAGGACGCTTGCTCCAGCGCCGCCCCAGGAGATACCCAGTTTGCCGCCACGCGTCTGCACCTCGACACTGGCATTGAGCAGTCCGAGCCGGATGCCAGCCACGACGGCCGCACAGGCGCCCGAGCCACAGGCCAGGGTTTCACCGGCACCGCGCTCAAAAACGCGCAATCGGATCCGGTCACGGTCCACAATTTGCATGAACCCGACATTGACGCCGCGCACAAAGGCGGGATGACTCTGCACCAGAGGGCCCTGGGACAACACCGGCGCCGCATCCACGTCTTCCACCAGCAGCACGGCATGCGGATTTCCCATCGACAGGACGGCAGCCAGCACCGCGCTCGACGGCACACCGGGCACCGGCTCCAAAGGCCATTGCTGCCAAGCACCGTGGATCACGGGCTGCAAACCGGACGCTTCGAAGGGAACTGCACTCAACTCAAATACCGGCTCGCCCATGTTGACCGTGACGCGGCCATCGGGCAACAGACGCGGTTCGATCACGCCGCCAAGCGTCTGCACCCGAATCGCATCCTTGCTGCACAGACCCCGATCGCGCACAAAGCGGGCAAAACAACGGGCGCCATTGCCACATTGCTCAACCTCGTCGCCATCGGCGTTATGGATGACATACTGAAAATCAATGCCGGTTGCCGGCGACGGACGCACGCTCAGGATCTGGTCAGCACCAACGCCAAAGTGCCGGTCCGCCAGCAGGCGGTAGTGCGCGCCGGTCAGGCCGAGCTGGCCAGCCGTTTCGTCGAGCACGACAAAATCGTTGCCCGCACCCTGCATCTTGGTGAAACTGATTCGCATCGGCGAATTATCC
>CAZZLB010000049.1:0-3418 GCA_964654655.1 uncultured Rhodoferax sp.
TGTTGTACCTGGTCCCGCCCCACCGGCACCTGGTGCGCCTTGAACATCAGGATGTCGGCGGCCATCAGCACCGGGTACATGAAGAGCCCGGCGCTGATCTCGGCGTCGGGTTCCTGTTGTGCGGCGGTGTTTTGATCGACCGCAGCCTTGTAGGCGTGGGCGCGGTTGAGCAACCCCTTGGACGTGACGCAGGTCAGCAGCCAGGTCAGTTCGGCAATTTCGGGAATGTCGGACTGCCGGTAAAAGGTGACGCGCTCGGGGTCCAGCCCGCAGGCCAGCCAGCTTGCGGCAATTTCCATGGTCGAGCGCTGGATGCGCGCCGGGTCGTCAATCTTGATCAGGGCGTGGTAGTCGGCCAGAAAATAAAAGCTTTGCACATCGGCACGCAAACTGGCTTGCACCGAGGGCCGGATGGCGCCCACATAGTTGCCCAGGTGGGGCGTGCCGGATGGCGTGATACCGGTCAAAAAGCGCTGGATACTCATGAAAAATTCTTTTTTTACCTAGTTGAACAGCAGGGCAAGCGGGGTCAATATGAGGTCAAGCAGTCCATAGGTCAGTGACATCAGGGGCTGCATCCACAAGCTGCTGACGACGCCGGCAATCACCAGACCCATGACGATGAAAAAGCCCCAGGGCTCCACTCGCGAGACCAGCTCGGCCTGTCGATAAGGCAGCAGACCCACCAGGATGCGACCGCCATCCAGCGGCGGGAGTGGAAACAGGTTGAAGGCAAACATGACCACATTGACCAGCACCCCGCCCTGCGCCATCTTGATGAAGAAGGGCTCGGCAATGCCGACGCCGCGCAGCAGAATCAGCGCAACGCCCCAGAGCAGTGCCTGCAGCAGGTTGGCAGCCGGTCCGGCCAGCGCGACCCAGATCATGTTGCGCTTGGGGTTGCGCAGATTGCCAAAGCGCACCGGCACCGGTTTGGCATATCCAAACAGGAAGGCGCCCGAAGTGGCCAAGTACAGCAACAAGGGCATCAGCAAGGTGCCCATGGGGTCGATGTGCCTGAGTGGATTGAGCGTGATTCGCCCCAGCACATAAGCGGTGTTGTCGCCAAAATGGCGCGCTGCGTAACCGTGAGCGGCCTCGTGCACGGTGATGGCGAACAGCACCGGCAGAGCGTACAGGGCGACGGTTTGAATCAGGTGGGCAATGTCCATGGCTCTATTGTCTCAGAGCCTCCAGACCCAGAGCCTCCAGAGTACCGCCACCCTGGCGGATCAAGACCGGATCGCCGCCACTGAGGTCGATGATGGTGGTGGGCTCCCGTGCGCAGGCGCCAGCGTCGATCACGCCGGCGATCTGATTCTGATAGCGCTGCAGGATCTCCTGCGCGTCATTGATCGGTTCGCTCTCTCCGGGTGCGATCAGGGTGGTAGCCAGCAGGGGCTCATGATGCAGTGCCAGCAGGTCCTGCAGCACTTTATGATCTGGCACGCGCAGGCCGATCGTGCGCCGCGCCGGGTGACTCAGTCGCCGTGGCACTTCCTTGCTGGCTTCCAGGATGAAGGTGTAGGGGCCAGGCGTGGCGGACTTGATGAGCCGGAACTGCTGGTTGTCGACCCGCGCGTAGTTGGCCAGTTCGCTCAGGTCGCGGCACAACAGGGTCAGGTGGTGCTTGTCGTCCACACCACGTATGCGCCGCAGCCTGTCAGCCGCTGCCTTGTCGTCGAGGTGGCAGACCAGTGCGTAGCTGGAGTCGGTCGGTACCGCCAGCACCTCGCCTTTTTCGAGCAAAGCCACGGCCTGCCTGAGCAGACGCGCTTGCGGATTCTCGGGGTGCACTGCAAAGAATTGGGCCATGGCCTTATTGTCGGCGAAACGCCGCAGCCTCAGTGCTGGATGCGCGCGGCCAGAAGTTCCCAGACCGGCGTCAGATGCGCGGGCAGAGGCGGCAGTGTGCCAAGCTCGGTGTGACTCTCCAGCGGGCTGTGAAAGTCGCTGCCACGAGACGCGGCCAGACCGAACTCGGTTGCGATGGCAGCGTAAGTCACATATTCAGCGGCGGTGTGACTGCCTGTTACCACCTCAACCGCCTGGCCGCCGTGGTTCTTGAATTCACTAAACAGGGCAAATTCCTCGGTGGCGCTGAACTTGTAACGCGCCGGATGGGCGACCACTGCCACACCGCCAGCCTCGGTAATCCAGCGCACGGCATCCTTCAGCGTAGCCCAGCGATGCTCGACAAAGCCCGGCTTGCCCTCGGTGAGGTACTTGCGAAAGACTTCGTTGGTTTCGCGGCAGACGCCACTCTCGACCAGAAAGCGGGCAAAGTGCGTGCGGGAAATCAGATCGTGGTTGCCGGCAAACTTGAGTGCGCCTTCATAGGCGCCATGGATGCCGATTCGCTCCAGGCCCGCCGACATGTCGAGTGCGCGCTGGCCGCGCCCGCCGCGCGTTTGCCGCAGGCCCCGTTGTAGCGCCTGGTTTTCCGGATCAAAGCCCAGGCCGACGATATGGATGGTCTGTTCGATGAAAGTGACCGAAATTTCAACGCCGGTCAGATAGGGCAGGCCCGCTGCAAGCGCAGCTGCGGCAGCGCGTTGCTGGCCACCGATCTCATCATGGTCGGTCAAAGCCCATAGCTCGACGCTTTGAGCTTTGGCGCGTTCGGCAAGGGCCTCTGGCGTCAGGGTGCCGTCGGAGATGACGGAGTGGCAATGCAGATCGGCGTTGAGGGAAGAGCTCACCGGCCGATTTTAGGTCACGCTGGCTTTGATCAATGCGGCTTTTTTTTCCAGATCTTCCGCACTGTCGGCGAAGCGTGCCGCCACGGCTTGAAATTCGTCGGCCAGTGCGAGGAAAGCATCCACCACATCCGGGTCAAAGTGCTTGCCGCGCCCGTCCACGATGATTTGGATCGCCTGTTCGTGCGACAGGCTGGCCTTGTAGACACGCCGGCAAATCAGGGCGTCGTAGACGTCGGCCAGCGCCATCAGGCGTGCCGGTATGGGAATCGCGTCCCCGGTCAACCCCAGCGGATAGCCGGAGCCATCCCATTTTTCGTGGTGCGAATAGATGATCTGCTTGGCAATTTCGAATAACTCGCTGTCCTGTGGCGCGCTGGCCTGCGCATGCGCGATCGCATCGCGGCCCAGTGTCGGGTGCGCTTTCATGATCTCGAACTCTGCAGCGGAGTATCGTCCCGGGTTGAGCAGGATTCGGTCCGGAATCCCGACCTTGCCAATGTCGTGCAGTGGCGCACACTGGATCATGAACTGGATTCGCTCGGGGCTCAGGAAATCCGTGAAGCGTGGCTGTTTGCGCAGATATTTGCACAGCAGTTCCATGTAGTACTGCGTGCGTTTGAGATGGTTGCCGGTTTCTGAGTCGCGCGTCTCGGCCAGCGATGCCAGCGCCAGAATCGTCACATTCTGCAGCGCCGCCATTTGCCGCGTGCGCTTGC
>CAZZLB010000049.1:3518-11592 GCA_964654655.1 uncultured Rhodoferax sp.
GCCAGCGCCAGAATCGTCACATTCTGCAGCGCCGCCATTTGCCGCGTGCGCTTGCTCACCTCAAACTCCAGGTACTCGTTGTTGATGCGCATGGTCTTGGCGTTGGCTGCGACCATGAAATGTGCCTTGACGCGTGACAGCAGGATGGCTGGCGTGACCGGCCGCATGATGTAGTCCACAGCACCGACGGTCATTCCGAGTTGCTCGCTCTCAGGGTCGGTCTTGCTGGTCAGGAAAATGACAGGAATCTGGCTCGTCAGGCTGTCCGCCTTCAGGCGTCTGCAGACTTCATAGCCATCCATGTCCGGCATCATGATGTCAAGCAGGATCACGTCTGGTTGCTCTGTGGTCGCGATCTTCATCACCTGGGAGCCGGCGATGGCGGTCTTGACCGTGTAATGATTGAGCAGCAGGCCTGCCATCAGGGACAGGTTGTCCGGCGAATCGTCAACGATCAGGATGCTGGGTTTGACAGGTAAGAAGATTTCCATGGTCAGGCATCAGGGCAGTTCCATCTGCACGGCACGGGCAGCATCATAAAGATCTGTCAGTGCTTGCGAAAAATCGAAATCCTGCACACGGCGCTGCAGCGACTCAAAGCGCTCCCCCAAACCACCATGCAAGACGCTGGCATGCTCCTGCAACAACAAACGGGCTTGCGCGTTGTTGCTGCGCAGCAGGTCGGCCAATTGACGGCACAGGCGCTGCAATTGTTCCCGGTCCACCGGGTCGGTTGGAGCCTGTTGCACGGTTGTGGTGACGGGCAGGGCTTGACCAATGGCCAGTGTCAGTTCGCTCAAGTGCTCTTCAAGGGCGGTCAAACGGGATTGAATGTCTGTTGCCGGTTCGTTCTGCCGGACCGATTTTTCGAGCTCGCCGCTCAGGCGGCTGCACAGCCCCGCGCCCAGGTTCGCGGCGACTCCCTTCAAGGTGTGGGCACTGCGCTCGGCCAGTGCCATGTCAGCCGTCGCAAGCGCTTTGTGTATTTCCTTGGGCGTGTTGACCAGACTGGCAACAAAGCGCTGCAGCAGTGACTCATAGAGCGGACGGTTGCCGCCACATTGCAGCAGGCCCTTTTCCACGTCGATGCCGTCGATGCGCAGGTCTGCTCCACCCGCTGCTGTCCTGCTCCAGTAGGCGATCGATCCGCGCAGCGCGGCCGGCTCGATCGGCTTGGTCAAATGGGCGTTCATGCCTTCGCGCAGACAGCGCGCACCTTCCTCGGCAGAAGCGTGCGCCGTCAGGGCGATGATCGGCAAGCTGGCAAAACGCAGGTGCTGACGCAACAGCTGCGTTGCCTGATGCCCGTCCATCACTGGCATCTGCAGGTCCATCAGCACCATGGACCAGGGCAGGGGGTCGGGTGCCGCGAGCAACAGATCAACGGCCTGCTGACCATTGTCAGCCAGCGTGACGGCGACTCCCATCGACTCCAGCAACTCACGTGCAATCTGCTGGTTGATTTCATTGTCCTCTACCAGAAGCACGCTAACGCCGGCGAACGCAGCATTGTCCTCGCTCGGCTGGCTCTGCTTCCCTTGCTTGGCCAGTTGCGGCGTAATGATGCCGATCAGGGTGTCCCACAGGCGTGACTGGCTGACCGGTTTGTCCAGAAAAGCACTGGCGCCAGCGCTGCCACCAGCGTTGCGAGCTTCGTCGGCGCCGTAGGCAGTTACCATCACCACGCTGGGCTGGTGCTGCAACCCGAGGTCGTGGCTGATATGCCAGGTGGCCTCAATGCCATCCATGTCCGGCATTTGCCAATCCATCAGCACCACCTGGTAGGGGTCGGCAGCATCGGCCCGCTGCAGTGCACTCAAACCCTGTTGGCCGTCGATGGCCTCGTCAGCCCGCAGGCCAAGCGCGGACAACTGCTCGGTCAGAATCTGACGCGCGGCCGGGTTGTCATCGACCACCAGAACACGCACGCCCTGCGTCAGATGGGCACGTTGCTGCGCGCGGATCTGCTGCTCGGATTCACGCAGCCAGACCGAATAAGTGAAGGTGCTGCCGACATCCGCCTCGGACTCGACCCGGATTTGCCCGCCCATCATCTCCACAAAACGCCTGGAGATGGCCAGGCCCAGACCGGTGCCGCCAAAGCGGCGTGTGGTTGAACTGTCAGCCTGTGAAAAGGCGCTGAACAAGCCCTTGCATTGCTCCGGGGACATGCCAATGCCGGTGTCTTTCACCGAGACGGTGAACTCCACCTGGTCTTCGCGCCGCTGCGAGACCGCGACGGTGACCTTGACCTGCCCGTGATCGGTAAATTTGATCGCGTTGTGCAGCAGATTGGTCAGCACCTGCTTGAAGCGCAAGGCGTCGCCCAGGAGGTTCTGCGGTACGTCGGGCAGCACGCGAATCAGGAATTCGATGCCTTTTTCCTGCGCCTTGTGCGCCACCAGCGTCGAGACGCTGTCAAGCACGTCGTCGAGCCAGAAGGGGGCAGACTCCAGACTCATCTTGTCGGCTTCGATCTTGGAGAAGTCAAGAATGTCGTTGAGTATGCCCAGCAGTGTCGTGCCTTCGCTGTTGATCTTCTGAACATAGTCGCGCTGCTGCGCTGATAGGTCTGTTTTCAGCGCCAGATAGGACAGCCCGATGACGGCGTTCATGGGGGTACGGATTTCGTGGCTCATATTGGCCAGGAACTCGCTCTTGGCACGGGTTGCCTCTTCGGCGCGGTTGCGCTCCGACTCGATTTCGATGTTCTGCTGGCGCAACTCGATGCTTTGTTGCTGGGTCTGCAGGAACAGCGTGTGTGTGGCCTGGTTGCGTTCGATGATTTTCAGGTTCAGGGCAGCCAGCAGCACAACCTCCTGCAGCAATGTCTCCTGGCGCTCACCCAAGGGTGCGAAGCTGGCGAGTTCCAGCACGGCCAGAACGGCACCTGTGGTATCACAAACCGGGCGCAGGTAAATCCAGCACGGTCGATCTTCGAACAGAGCAGAACCAACACGCAGGCTGGTGCTGGCCACTGCGTCCAGCTGCATCGGCCTTGCGTCGCGCGCGCACTGGCCAAGCAGACCTTCGCCCACGGCAATGTCGGGCATTTGATCAGGCTGGATCGCCACACCGTAACCGCCCTGACAGCGATATGTCCCGGAGTCCTTGTCCAGGACGTAGAGCACACTCAGTTGCGCTTGCAGCAGGGGCGTGAGTTGCCTCAGCAAGGTGTCGGCGAAATCGTTCAACTGTTCAATGGCCTGGACATTGGCGCTGATCAGATTCGCCTGGGTCTTGCTCCAGCGCAGCACATCGGCCTGGGTCGCCCCTTTCTGCAGCACGTGGACGGAGCGCGCCATGGCACCAATTTCGTTGTCAAACTCCTTGTGTGGCACCGTGGTTTCGAGATCGCCCTGTGCCAATTGTTCGACGCTCAGACGCAGCCGCTCCGAAGGTCGGCGCAGCGAAACACTGAGCAGCAGTCCGACGCCCACACCGGCCACCATGCCCGCCAGCAAGAGCACTATGGTCCAGAGTTCGATCCGGTGGGAAATTTCGATGGCACTCTGCGCTGCGAGTTTCGCCATGGCTTCCTTGTGCTGCACCAGACTTTCCATCAACCTGTCGGTTTTCTCGTACACGGCGACGTTTTCCGGACTGGCCAGAAAGCGCGTGATTTCGGTGTTCTGCAGGATCTGGTCCTTGTCGATCAGGTTCGTGACATGGTCGACATTGCGCAGGTACTGCTGCAGCGTATCCTGTATGTCGGCCAGCAGCGCGCGACCCTCCGGCCGGAAAAACAGCCGGTCGCTCTCCTTCATCGCCCGGTTCATTTTTTGCCTTGAATCGTCCAACTCGGCGCGTGCGCGTGCCCGGCTCGTGGTATCGGGCGAGAGAATCATCTGGCGCAGCGAGCGGCCGATCTGCATGAGCTCGGTATTGGCTTCCTTGATGTGCGAAAGCCCCATCAGCTCCAGTTCGTACATGCGCTTGATCTCGTCGCTCTGCAGCCGGATGCTGTAGATGGACTGCAGGCCGATGCCGACGATGATCGCCATCATGGCGCCCAGACCAAAGACCAGCTTGGTGCTCAGCTTGAGTTTTTCCAGGAAATGCAGAAACACGCTCATTGCAATGTCTTTTCGTCGATGACGGGCAGGCCGAGGCTGACGCAGGTTCCACGCCCGAGATCGCTCTTGATCGCGAGCGTGCCACCATGCAGGCTGATGATTTCTTTCACAATACTCATGCCCAGTCCGGTGCCGGGAATCTTGCCCGAGGCGTCAGCACGGTAGAAGCGCTCGCAGACACGCTCGACCTGTTCCGGTGTCATGCCAATGCCCTCGTCGCTGACGTGCAGCCAGACGCGCTGCAAACCCTGCGCTTGCGCCTCCACTGCCAGTTGCAATCTGACCGGTTTGCCGGCATCGGAATACTTGTAGGCGTTGGAGAGCACGTTGAGGATGGCTTGTTGCAGTTTCTGTGCATCGGCCATGATCCACAGGGATTGCTCAGGCAGTTGCAGTTGTGGGGCCTGGCTGCCTGCGGGCGGAATGAATGAAGCCACACTCTTCTTTACCAACTCGGCCATGTCGAGCCGTGCATACTGGAAGTCCTTGCCGCGACGTGCCTCGATGCGTGCCAGGTCCAGCAACTCGTTGAGGATACTGGACATCAGTTGCGCACGGCTATGAATGATGTTCAGGAATTCGCTGGTTTCTTCAGCTGTGAGCGGCTGCGTCATCAGTACTTCGGTGAAGCCGGAAATGCTCGCCATCGGAGTGCGCAGCTCGTGTGCGGCGGTGGACAGGAATTCGCTCTTCATGTGGTCGATTTCGGTCTCGCGCGTGACCTCGCGGAAGTGCAGCAGTTGCGAGACTGCACTGGACTCGCTGGTGCGCAAACTCAGTTGCAGGATGCGTTTGCCGGGGTGCGCGATTTCAATCAGCGTCGGCCGCTCGGCCGGTCCCTGGGCCAGTTGCGCACGCATGGCTGCCACTCCGGCAAAAGAGGATCCCGGTTCGCATTGCTGCAGCAGCCAGGCGGAAAAGTCCTGCTCCGACATGCCTTCGAACTGGATGCTGGCGCGTGCCATCATCGGCAAAAAGGTCGGACTGACGTAAGTGATGCGATGCGCCGCGTCGAACGAGACGAAGGCATCAGGGCTCATGCTGAAGATGGCTGTCAGCTGGTCCTTGCGTTCTTCTATCAGGCGCTGTGCTGTCTGCTGTGCCGCCAGGTTCTGGTTGATCCGCTGCAGGTGGCGCGTCAGGACGGTTGCCAGTGCGAGCAGCAACACGCTCAGAATGACCGCCTGCAGCCACAAAGCCTGTTCGGCACGCTGGTGGTTGGCCAGCAGGTATCTGGTATCAAGACCATTGACCACGGCCAGGCGGTAATGTGGCAACTTGCGGTAATGGTAGAGCCGCTCGATGCCGTCCACCACGGACGGATTGACAAAGGTGCCGGTCAGCTGACCCTTGGCAATGCGGTTGAGCATCGGAGAGTTGACGGCCTCTGTGCCAAACTCTTCCTTGTTTCCGATCTTGCGCGCGCGTGCCACGCCGTCCAGGCCATAAAGCGCCATGACGCCTTTGCTGCCAAGCTGCAAGTCGTTATAGAAGCGGGTGAAATAGCCAGGGTCGATGGACACCACGACGACGCCGGCAAACTCCCCGTTGGCCCGGCTGATGCGCCGCGTCAACTGGATCGACCATTTTCCGCTGGCACGCCCGAGCAGCGGCTTGGAGACAAACAGCTCGCCGCTGTCCGCAGCCACATGCACCTTGAAATGTTCACGGTCCGACAGATCAAGCTTGCTCTTGATAGGCAGGTTCGACAAAATATAAATGCCGTGCGCATCGATGATGCCAACCTGATTGAAGATTTCCGTATCAATCACACCCTGCGCGCTGAGTGCGGCCAGGTCCAGTTTGTCGCCGATTTCCAGGTAGCGTGCCTGGATGAAACGGATGACCTGGTCGGCGCTGCGAAAAGTCCGGTCCGCGTGTTCCTGGCTGACACGTGTCAGATTGGCCAGGTCGCGTTCGGCGTTTGCAAGTTCCTTGGTGCGACTGTCGCTGACCAGGGCCAGCACATGCCACCAGGCCAGGCCGAGCAGGACGGCCGTGGCCAGCCACAGTAGCAGCAGGGGGCGCCTGAACAGCGCGTCACCGTGATGGCTGGTGATCGAAAACTTCATCAGTCTGGTGTTCACACGGTGGGTGCAGGATTTCAGCTCATGTGGCTACGCACCCAGGCCACGACTTGCAGCGGACTGAAGGGCTTGATGAAATAGGCGTCAGCGCCGCGCCGGCGGGCTTCGTCATGGTCAATTGTCTGCGCGCGCGCGCTGATCATGGCAACCAGAATGTCGCTGGTCTTGGGGTCGGACTTGATCGCGTCAAGCACCTGCATGCCATCCAATTCGCCGGGCATCATGACATCAAGCAGGATGATCCTGGGGTGGTCGTGGCGTGCTGTTTCCAGCGCAGTGACGCCGTCTTCGGCTTCCTTGACGGTAAATTCCTTGCACAGCGATATGCTTAGCAGACGACGGATATCGGAGTGGTCGTCGACGATCAAAACGTAAGACATGGTGCTCCCACTGAATACGAAAAATTATTTTAGGATGTTTGTGGCAATCGCGAGCAAGCGGTCAAACGGTACCGGCTTGTGCAAAACCTCCACGCCAGGGGGAACCGGGCCTCGGCGTGCGATTTCGGCAGCGTCGAGGCCGCTGACCACCACAATGGTGGTGTTCACGGCTTCGGGTGCCTTGCTCAGGACACGCAACATTTCAAAGCCATTGGTAAAAGGCATGTTCAGATCCGTTATCAGCAGATCCGGCCCACCCCTTCCAATGGCCAGCAGGGCAGCCACAGCGTTGTCGACGCTTGTCAGGTTCAATTTGATCGGCCATTGAGACATCCTGACCTGATACAGGCGCAACAGACTGGGGTCGTCCTCCACCACCAGCACGTTCAGGCGACGTTCCTTGTCCTCAGCGGACGGCTGTGCTGCTTGCTTTGGTGCCTGCGCTGACTTGTGCAGGAGTCGATCAACAGACTCTCGCAGCACACGACGGTGCCCACCCGCGGTCTTCCAGGCCTGCAGCAGGTCACTTTCAACCCAGAGTTGCACCGTGCCGATCGAGACGCCCAGCAGCGCGGCCGCTTCACGGGTCGTGCAAAAGGTTTTCTCAATATGTGGTGTGGACATGGAATGGGAAATAAGGGAACCGTGGAAGGTCAAACCATCATACCAAAATTTGGCAATTATTGGCAGTTATTGATAGTTACAAATTGAGCTCAGCTGCTTCGATCAGGAAGCGGACTCTGCGCACGCCATTCCAGGCATCCGCGTCCAGTCGAAAAGCCAGTTTTACCCGCGCCGGCAGGGTTTCGGTGTGGCCAAACCAGATGCCGTCAACCGGTTGTCCCTGGTGCCGGAGTTTGAGCGCCAGATGCTTTTCGCCGACCAGGCGTTGCGACAGCACTTCGAGCTCTTCGCTGAAGGTTGGCGCCGCAAAGCCCTGACCCCACACTTCGCGTTGCAGCACGTCCACCAGTTCGACGCGGCGGTATTGTGGCTGTAGCGGACCGTCGGTAGCGATGCGGCGCGTCAGCGTCGCTGCGTCCAGCCACTCGGCTGCGACGCTGCTCAGCGCCTGCTCGAAGTCTGCCAGCCGGTCCCGCGCCAGCGTACAACCGGCCGCCATGGCATGACCACCAAAGCGCAGCAGCAGACCAGGTTGGCGCTTGGCCAGCAGGTCCAGCGCGTCGCGCAAGTGAAAGCCGGCGATGGAGCGCCCGGAGCCCTTGAGTTCGTGTTCGTGACCGCTTGCTGCGCTGGCGGCAAAGACAAAGGTCGGGCGGTGCAGCTTGTCCTTGATGCGCGAAGCCACAATGCCCACGACGCCCTCATGAAAAGAGGTGTCGAAGATGCAGATCGCTGGCGGCGCAGTCTGCTCCTTGCTGAACATGGCTTCTGCCACAGCGAGCGCCTGATCGCGCATGCTGCCCTCGATCTCACGGCGTTCGCGGTTGATGCCATCCAGTGCTTTTGCCAGTTCGTGGGCGCGCGCCGGGTCGTCGCTGAGCAGGCACTCTATGCCCAGTGTCATGTC
>CAZZLB010000050.1:0-11531 GCA_964654655.1 uncultured Rhodoferax sp.
CCCTGTCCATGGGCATGAGCGCCGATCTGGAGGCTGCTATCCACTCCGGCAGCACCATGGTGCGGGTGGGTACGGCTATTTTTGGGGGGCGGGTGAAGGCGGGTTGAGTCGAGTCATGCAGCCATGCGATCCAGCCGGGTTGCCGCTTCCTGCAAGCCAGCAAAGATGCTGTCTGCCACATGCGCCGGAAATTGCGCCGGCAGTTTGGAGCCAACCGTTGCAATGACGGCGGGCGTCATCCGCACTATTTCCGCAATGAGGGCGTCGGCCGATTGGGCAACACCATTGCGTCGCGCCACTTCGTTCCAATGGCGGCGCAGCACATCGCGCATCTTCCAGTGCGGGTTCCTGGCCCGCACCGCCATCGCCAACCTGATTTTGTGGGGGTTGATCTGGTTGAGGCCGGCGCCCAGCATCGGGTAAGCCGACAACACGTCATACAGCGGCGTCATCGTAAACGCACCGCGGGCTCCGATGTGGATGCTGAAGTTCTTGGCGTGGCCGTCGGGCGCGCACAATAGCCAGAACAGCAGCTGTGCCTGAAAAAAAGTTTTACGATCACTTTCCCGCTGCCCTGATGAGGCCAGCAAAGCCAGGATCCGGTCCATCCCCGGCCCACCATCGGCCTCGTACTTGAGGAGCGGTGAAGTGCCCGTGGCCTGGCACATGTCTTCTTGCGGCAAACGCAACAAGGCTTTGTCGCCGGCGGTCCAGCGGCGGTCAAAGCGTTCAACAACCAAAGCCCGTGTGCCATCGAAATTGCCAAGTTCGCAGCTGGCTACTGGCAGTTTGTATGCCGCCAGCAACTGGGCACACAGCCATTCGTTTTCAACCGAATCGCGCAGATCGAGTTTCTGGTTGCCAACCAGGCCCAGCGGCAGCTTCAGGATGTGTGTGGTGGGCGTTGCACCGGTCGGGCGCAGCCACTGCTGGCCGACACGCAGCAGTGCGGTCTTCTCCTGCGCGCCGGCGAGCGAAATCCGGAACGGCGTAGTGTCATCGGCCTCGCCCGGGCGTGCGGCGGAGCTTATGGCAGCAGCCAGTTCGCTGGCAACACCGGCATTGTCAAGAGCTACGCCCTCAATGACAAAAGGGTTACCCGGCTCCTGCCCGGCGGGCACGATCTGCAATGCGCCCACACAGTCCCGGCCGATCTCTGTCAGAAGATCGAACGCTTCGGTGGACCCGGTCTTGAAGCGCTGTGCCAGTCGTTCCAGAATGGGCTGGCTGTCGGGCAGCAAGTTGGAGAAATAATTGCGCACGGCCTCGCCCTGATGTGCCTGATTGCCGGGCTGAAAAGGCAGCGACAGCGACAGGGGCCGTCCCTGGGGTGCATCAAACCAGGTCTTTGCGTAGGCCAGTGTGTCACCTGCGACGCGGCGCGACCAGACACCCACGTGCTGGCCATTCATCCACAGGTCCAACTGGCGTGTATGAGGACGGCGTCCCATGGCTTACCAATCGGCCGGCGTGCGCAGCGTTGCGGTATCACTGGTGGCCTGTTTGTCACGCAGGACCAGTTCTACCCCCAAGGCTGAAAGCATGCGCAGCAGGCGACTTGCGCTGGCCGCCGCCGCGTTGCGCTCCAGATCCGAAGCGGTTTGCTGGGTGACCCCCAGCGCCAGCGCTAGATCGGCCTGCGTCATGCCGCGCGCCTGCCGGAAGCTCTTCAGCAAAAGCGAAAGCTGTTGCTCGGTACGGATTGGATAATCGCTCATACAGTTTATAGTCTGTTTATTCGTTTTACAAATTATAAACTGTTTTTTGATTTTACAAAAGATGGGCTGTATTTTCATGCCGACACCCCCGGCGATTTGCCGCTGGCTGCGCCGTGTTTGCCAGCACGGAGGTGTGGTTGGTACTACAGACCCAGGTAAAGCCCTGGGTTACAGCGGGGGATGATTTGGGTAATCTGCTTGCCATGCAAAATTCTGGACGAACGATGTCAAATGCAATCCGTGAACTGCCTGGATGGGGTGAGATGCCAAGCAAGCCCGGTCTGTACCTGTCTCTCAATCATGGACGCGAATTTCCTCAGCAAATTCTGAAGATGCAGGGATTCGCCGGACCCAAGATTGGCCCCTTAAGCTACATGAAGACGAGGTATGCGCAGCGAGTGACTTTGGGGTTTCAAAATCAACGCGATGCTGCGCGCTACTTCCCGGACGCGAAGGGACAAAAGGTTCACTTTCTCGACATACTGGAAGGAACCTTGGTTTTTGGTGATAAGTGCTACGGGGATTGGGACGTTTGCTACATTCCAGCCGAATTTTGTAAGACGGTGAAGCGCAGTGTCAAAGCACAGTGAATCCAATATCTTTGAGGTAGTCGAACGTTGGATCGTAATAAGCTGCTCGACGGGTTTGATCTTCGCCACTACTTTCTGGAACGACTATCACCATGCCTTGGCGCGCCCTTGTGAGCAACACGCGATATGCATTTTTCAAGTAGGTCTGACGGTCGGCTTTGTGAATTTGATTCCAGCGAGTGCCGACAAAGGAGAAATGTTGCCATCCTGAAGGGCTATACCTAAAGTCGGCATCCCACACGACACAAGCCCAGTCGACTTCGAGCCCCTGCACGTGGAATTCGGTTGCAACGTCTTCAAGGTAGTACGACGACCGAACGTCTTCCTTTCCATCGAGAAACCAATGGATTGGATCCATCGGCGATTTCACATCGATGGCGTGGGGTTTCAAGCGCTGTGCTTGCGAAGACACAATCATTCCGTATCGCTCAGTACCTCTGGCTTGCGCTTTCAGCCAGGACTTGGCTCGATCAAGACTCCGAGTAATCACTATTGGGTAGCGCTCAGCTAAGTCGCCCAGGATTTCGTGCGCTTGTTTTGTCTTGTGATCCAAGACATGCTTTACGAGGGCCGAAACATGCTCGGCGCGAAAGGACCGCATCGAAACACTGAGGTGCAGGGCATCATCGAAATGCACATGAGGACGCATCGCTAGTTCTTCGATGACGCGCCCGGCACCGTATTCTTCTTCATGGAGTCGCGGCGATATGTGAATATGCCAATCAGGAAACGACCGCTGCAGCGCATGGATCCATTCTTCAATGCCCGCCTCACCCGTGTTGATTTCCTGTCCACCTCCGACCAGACAAATAACGACTGCCCAGTCGTCATGCCGGTTTAAACATGAAATCAAGAACTCAGGTTCCGATTGATCAAAGCCTACTTTCTGCTTCTTTCGAAGCATGAATGAGGCAGTCTGTTCAAGGTTCCAAGCGCGTTGAGCCTCATCAAAAATGGCAACGTGCTCAATTGGAGGCTTGTTCAAGTCAATCAAGCACTCGTCGCGGAAATGATGCACATTTTGAATGAATGATTTGACTTGGCTAAGTGCCACACCTTTCTTTAGTTTTCTGCCAGCCGCAGCCTCGTGCTGGACCTTATCGCGTGCTAGCGCTTCCTGCAAGATCATCACCAACGGTCCATTGCCCGACAGAAAAACAGAGTGAAGAGCGCTGTCCTTGTTCGTGTGTTGATTGGCAATATCCAGGCCGACAAGAGTTTTTCCTGCGCCTGGCACACCTGTCACTAGACAAATCGATTTTGTTGCGTGCTGACGCGAAGACAAAATGATTTTGGATACTGCAGACGATGTTCGACGCAAGTTAATCGCTGAAGCATCGCTGCGCGAAATTTCGGATACCGCATGGCCGCTGTATAAGGCCATCGCCGCTTCAATGATGGTCGGTGTTGGGTGGTAGCCACCGGACTCCCACTTGGCGTAGTCAATAGCCTGTCCGTCTGCGAATAGCAGAACTTGGTCAAGAACGTTTTTGAGTTGACTTGGCGACGCATTGATGGGGAACAGAACGCCGTCATTCTGAAGCGTGGTTGCAACGATCGAACGGTGATCTTGCGCCCGAGTCGCAACAAGGATGGGGGCTATTGTTTTGTCGTGTGTAGTCTCATGGAAATTCTTGAGATCCACTGCGTAATCGAGGACTTGATCAATCGCAGACGAAAGGAACTCCTTTTCGCCTACCTTGAACTCGATTACAAAAATAACATGGTCAAGCAACAGAACGACATCAATACGTTTGCCAAGTCTCGGAACGGCGTACTCAAAATAAACTTTGCCGTGCCCAGAGTAAGTTTCCAAAGTGACTTCTAACAACTTGACCTGTTCAAGCCAGGCATTGCGCTGAGGGCCCTCGATGCCAAACGCGCTGTTGCGAACCAGCGTGCCAAGTATTTCATCGGGCGAGCGCTTCAGAAAATCAGCGATTGCATCCGCGTAGTAGGCTCGATTTTGAATTGTCACGGGTCCTGTTATCTCCCAAATTCTTGTGTTGGCCGAACCAGTCCTTTATACCGCAGCGGAAATATTGTTCGACATTCACCATATTAGTGATGGCGGAATTTTGACGTACACGGGCTTGCCGACTGCGACAAAACCATGAAATTCCAAAATCCCGTGCTCGAATTTCATGGTCTCCCGGCTGAAGTACCTCAGCTATAGTGATCCCCGTGCCCACAGAGAAATTTAAACCCGTCAGCCTGATCGGCGCGCCCACCGACGTTGGTGCCGGCACATTGGGCTCGCGCATGGGGCCCGAAGCCCTGCGTGTGGCAGGTATTGCACAGGCGATTGCGCGCTTTGGCGTCGAGGTCCGGGATTGCGGCAACCTGGCCGGTCCGGCCAATCCCTGGCAGGAGGCTGTCAATGGCTTTCGGCACTTAAGCGAGGTGGTGCAGTGGAGCCAGTTGCTGCACGAGGCCACTTACGCTGAGCTCCAGCAGGGGCGGCTGCCCATCATGCTCGGCGGCGACCACAGTCTGGCGATCGGCTCCATCAGCGCAGTGGCACGGCATTGCCGGGACCTTGGCAAGAAGCTGCGTGTGCTGTGGTTTGACGCGCATGCCGACTTCAATACCGCCACGCTGACGCCCAGCGGCAACCTGCATGGCATGCCGGTGGCCTGTTTGCTGGGCATCGGTCCGCAGCAACTGATTGAAATTGGCGGTCAGGTGCCGGTTTTGCGCCCGAAAGAGATCCGCCAGATCGGCATTCGCAGTGTGGACGCCGGTGAGAAACGTCTCGTGCACGACATCGGCATCGAAGTCTTTGACATGCGCTTCATCGATGAGATGGGCATGCGTCACGCCATGGAACTGGCGCTGGCGCTGGTCGATGCCAACACCCATTTGCACGTCAGCCTGGATGTCGATTTTCTGGACCCCGATATTGCGCCCGGGGTGGGGACCACGGTGCGTGGCGGCCCGACCTACCGTGAAGCGCAGCTGTGCATGGAGATGATTGCCGACACCGCTCATCTGGCCTCGCTTGACCTCGTCGAACTGAACCCCGCGCTGGACCTGCGCAACCGCACTGCAGAGCTTGCCGTTGACCTGATCGAGAGTCTGTTTGGCAAGAGCACATTGATGCGCGGCACTGGCAGATAGCACGATTTTGTCGGGGATAATCGCGGCTGCCGGCGCATCCGCCGAACCCTATATCAAGCATTGTTTACCCGATTAACCACCCTAGAGGAGATTGCGATGAAGCGAATCATGAAATGGGCTGCGCTCGGCCTGATGCTGGCCAGTGCCCTCACCGTCCAGGCCCGAAGCCTGGACGAAGTAAAGAAGGACGGCAAGATCAATATTGCCACCGAAGGGCAGTTCGCACCTTTCAATTTTTTTCAGGGCTCCAAGCTCAGCGGCTTCGAGATTGAGCTGGCCGAACTCGTTGCCAAGAAGATGGGCGTCACGATCGAGTGGAAAGCACTGGGTTTTGACGCGCTGCTGGCCGGTTTGCGGCAAGACCGCTGGGATCTGGTAATTGCCTCGCACGGCATCACCGAGGAACGTGCCAAGGCGGTCACCTTTGCCGACCCGCACTATTGTTCCGGTGGCGCCATCGTGTCGCTGGACCCGGCCATTCGCCGTGTTGCGGATCTGACGGGCAAGACAGTTTCGGTGCAGACCGGCACCACCTATCTGGACAACGTCAAGAAGCTCAGCGGTGTCAAGGAAGTGAAGAATTTCCCGCAGGATACGGACGCCCGCGGCGCTTTGCTGACCAAGCGTGTTGACGCCTGGGTGACGGACAAGTTTGTCGCTGCGATTGCCATTTCTTCCAATCCCAATGCCGGCATGAAACTGGGTGATTTTGTCTTCGTCGAACGCATCGCGGCCGCCGTGGCCAAGGGCAACAGCTCTCTGGTGCAGGGTTACAACAAGGCGCTGGCCGAAGTCATGGCAGATGGCAGCTACGCCTCACTGTCGAAGAAGTACTTCAACGAAGACGTGCGCTGCCGTTAAGTTCCTGGTTCAGCAAGCCAAGCAGCATGAAAATCACCCTGCCAGGATGGCCGCAGCGATGGAGTCGTGAACAACGCTCCAGTGCCACGATTGCGCTGGCCAGCGCGGTGCTGGTGCTGCTGCTCTGGCTGATGGCCATCCCGCTGGCGCTGGCGCCCGAGCCGATTGGCAACAACGCGCAGTACTTTGCCGAAGGCACGCGGATTACCGTCGAGCTGACGGTGGTGGCTGGCCTGTCCGGCATTTTGATTGGCGTATTGGCGGCACTCGGGCGGACTTCGCGCATCACCTTGCTGCGCTGGGTGGCATCGCTTTACATCTGGGTCATGCGCGGCACGCCCTTGCTGGTGCAGATCCTGTTTGTGTTTCTAGCCTTGCCGACGCTGGTGCCGGCGCTCAAGCTGGATGACTTCACTTCCGCTTGCGTTGCGCTGGCCTTCAACGTCGGTGCCTACAACGCCGAGGCGATTCGCAGCGGCTTGCTGGCCGTACCCAAGGGCCAGATCGAGGCGGCGCGCTCGCTCGGCATGTCGAGCTGGTACACCTTCATCGATGTGACTTTTCCGCAGGCTTTCAAGGTCGCCCTGCCGCCGCTGGTGAACAACACGGTGGCCTTGCTGAAAGACTCCTCGCTGGCCTACGCCATTGGCGTGGTTGAGCTGACCAACGTCGGCAACCGGATCCAGGCCGCCACCTTTCAGCCTTTGCCAACCCTCATCACGACAGCATTGGTCTATCTGGTGCTGACCACCGTGATGACGCAGATTTCGGGCGCAGTGGAACGGCGTTATGACGTGGAGGGCAGGCAGCCATGAGCGCGTCCACCAGCAAGCATCTGATCACGGTGGAAAAGGTGAACAAGTTCTTCGGGACACACCACGTTCTGCGCGACGTCACGACTTACTTCAACGCCGGCCAGGTCAGCGCCATTCTGGGCGCCTCGGGTTCCGGCAAGAGCACTTTGCTGCGTATGCTCAACCGGCTGGAGCGCCACGACTCCGGACGCATCGTGGTCGATGGCATTGAGGTGGACGACGAGCTCAAGCATCTGGACGCGCTGCGGCGCGAGCTTGGCATGGTGTTTCAGCAGTTCAACCTGTTTCCGCACCTGACCGTGCTCGACAACGTGTCACTGGCGCCCCGGCGCGTGCGCAAGACACTGCGCCGCGATGCCAACGAGCGCAGCATGGAGTTGCTCAAGCGTGTGGGCATGGAAGAGCACGCACACAAGCATCCGTTTGCACTGTCGGGTGGCCAGCAGCAGCGTGTCGCGATTGCGCGTGCTCTGGCGATGAACCCCAAGGTGATGTTGTTTGATGAGCCCACGTCGGCGCTGGATCCCGAGATGGTCAAGGAGGTGCTTGATGTCATCAAGAAGCTGGCGCAGTCGGGCATGACCATGATCATCGTTACCCACGAGATGGGCTTTGCACGGGAAGTAGCGGACCGGATCCTGTTTCTGGACCAGGGTCAGGTGGCGCAGGATGCGCCGCCTGAAGTTTTTTTTGACGCCCAGGAAAGTGCCCGCGTGCGGGCTTTTCTGGGGCAGGTGAGTCACTGATTTTGTTTTGTTTTACTGGAGAGATCATGAAAGTTTCAACTACCACTCTGGCCCTGTTGGCCGCTGGCGTTCTGAGTCTGCCCGCCTTTGGCCAGACCAAGGCCGATTTTGACGAGATGCGTCAGGAAATTGCGCGCCTGCGTCAGGAACTCAATGCGCTGAAAGCGCAGTCGGCTGCGCCAGTCGCCGCCGCACCAGCGACCGAAGAGCGCATCGAACAACTCGAGATCAAGCAGAAGGACGCTGTGGTGCTCGGTGACATCGGCAACGGTTTTCGTTTGCCCGGCTCCGAGACATCATTGCGAATTTACGGCTTTACCGAACTCAATGCGATTTATGAAAGCAAGGGCGATAACTCGAACAACGACTACTCGACTTTTGCGCCTTACGCGCCCATCAACGGCAGTGGCCGCACCGGCGTCGGGTACCTGACGGCACGCACCTCGCGCCTGGGCGTGGAGGCCTCGACGCCGACCTCCTATGGCCCGCTGGGCATCAAGCTGGAGGGTGACTTCAACAACGAGCCGCGCAGCGGCAACTCGGCGGTGAATGGTTCGGTAGGCAATATCTACACGCAACAGGCCACCAATTCCTACAACTTCCGCGTCCGTCAGGCCTACGGCCAGTTCGGCGGCCTGCTGGTCGGCCAGAGCTGGTCCACCTTCATGGACGTGGACAACTCGCCCGAGACGGTGGACTTCAACGGCCCGATCGGATCAACCTTCATCCGCCAGCCGCAGATTCGCTACGCCTACAACACCAAGGACAGTGGCACTTTCACCGTGGCGCTGGAGAATTCATCGAGCTATGTGCTTGATGCCACAGGCGTCGCCACGACGATGGGTGCCTCCCGCGTACCGGATTTGATCGGCCGCTGGGACAAGAGCTTCGACTGGGGTTCCATGAGTGTGCGCGGTCTGACGCATGAACTGCGCGTCGATGACGGTGCTGGCCTGACTGTCTCCAAACGCGGTTACGGTCTTGCCAGCACTGCTTTCCTGAAGATGCGTGATGCGAAAGATTTCCTGAGCCTGGCATTGACCTATGGCGACGGCATCGGCCGCTACTTCAACTACATCGAGGGCGCCGCTTATGACGCCGCCAGCAAGAACATTCTGCTGGAAAAGGCCATCGGCGTGGTGGTCGGGTACCAGTACAAGGCAAGCGACAGTCTGCGTGCCAACTTCGTGCTCGGCGCGCAGCGTAACTATGACAATGCCTACACCAGCTTCGCCCGTGCCAACGGCCTGGACAGTGGTCAGTACGGCATCAACCGCAGTGTCTACCAGGGCCATCTGGGCTTCATCTACAACCCGATCAAGCTCGTTGATTTCGGTGCCGAGTACATCTTTGGCCAGCGCGAAACCCTCTCCGGTGAAAAGGGCGATTTGTCGCGCGTGAACCTGTCGGCCAAGTACTACTTCAACTAAGCCGATGCTGGCCCCGGGCGCGCATCGGCAGGGGCTGCTTGCACTGCTGCTGGTGACGGTGGTCTGGGGTACCACCTTCCCGGCCATGAAGCAGATCAGCCCGGATCTGGGCGCACTGGAGATCATCCTGCTGCGCTACCTGATATCGAGTCTGGTCCTGCTGCCCTTGTTACGGGGCCTGAGTTGGTCTGAACTGCGCTGGGGCGCTGGCATTGGCAGCGTGTTGTTCTGCGCCTTCTTCCTGCAAGTGGCCGGGCTGGCACTGACCAGCAGCAATCGCAACGCTTTTGTCACCGGCCTGAACGTGCTGATCGTTCCCATGCTTGCCTACTTTCTGGGACAGCGTATGCGCTGGCCGGTGTTGCTGGGTGCGGCGCTGGCGGTGCTGGGACTGGGCGGCATGTTCTATGAACAGGCCCCCTGGTCGGCCGGCGATACCCTGACCCTGGTCAGCGCTTTTGTCTACGCCGTCTATGTGCTGCTGTTTGAGTTCAGCGCCAAAGCAGCAACCCGACCACGCCCGGAGCGGCTGGCGGTGATGCAGTCAATCACCATGCTGGCGCTTTCTGCTCTCGGCTTTTGGTTGCTGGAGCCAGCGTCCCTGGCCAGTCTGTGGAACCGGGCGCAGCCTCACATTGCTTCGTTGATCTATCTGGGGCTGCTTGCCAGCGCTGTCATGGTCTGGCTGCAGGCTTGGGGGCAACACCGGGTGCGCGCCGTGGAGGCGGCCATCGTCTATGGCCTGGAGCCGGTCTTTGCGGCGCTTGCTGCCGTCTGGTGGATTGACGAAGTCCTGCAGGGCCGCGCACTGATCGGTGGCGCGCTGATTGTGATGGGCGTGTTGATCTCGCAAGTCGATCCGGCGTGGCGCCCTGGAGCAAAGTCGGAAAATGAATGAATCACCGATAATCGTCTGATATTTGGTGAAAAACTCACCAATCAAAGCCTGATGATCACCAGTATTGTGAAATACGTGGGAGATTACCGTGCATTTACCTGTTCCTTATCGCCTGGAATCCGGCATTGTTTCCACCCATCTGTCGCGCCTGGCGGGTGCGCTGGACTGGGCCGCTGTGGCCCGTGCTGCCACGCCCTGGGTGCATGCTGTGCGCAGCAACCCGCCGCCGTTCTGGGCGCTGGAAAGTCTGCTGCAGGAGTACCCGATTTCCAGCGCCGAGGGGCTGGCCCTGATGCGGCTGGCCGAAGCGCTGCTGCGCGTGCCCGACGCCGAGACCGCGATTGCACTGACCGCCGATCAACTCGGGCGCGCCGACTTTGACGGCGCTGGCGACAGGACGCTGGCGCGACTGTCCAGCACCGCCATTGCCATGAGCAAGAAGTTCCTGCCCGATAGCGAAACTCCGACGGGGATGTTTGCCAAGCTCGGTGCGCGATCTGTGGTGGCAGCGACCCTGCGCGCCGTGCAGTTGCTGGGTCGCCAGTTTGTACTCGGGCAGACGATCATGGAGGCGATGGACGAAGCCGCGTCGGCCAGACGCAAGATGGGAAATTTGCGCGTTACGCCGCCGGGCCGCCCCAAGGCGGAACAGTCCCCTCGGGGGGCAGCGCCGGACGCGCAGCGCCAAGCGTGGGGGCTTAGGTTCAGCTATGACATGCTGGGTGAAGGGGCACGCACCGACGCCGACGCGCTCAACTACCTTACGAGCTATCAGAACGCCATCAGCTCGATTGCAGTCAACACCGACAAGACCGGCGCCTGCGAATCGAACGATGGCATTTCGATCAAGCTCAGCGCGCTGCATCCGCGCTTTGAGGAAGGGCAGAAAGAGCGTGTGCTGAAGGAACTGGTGCCCCGTGTCTGGAGTCTGTGCGAGCAGGCGGCATGCGCCAACATCAACCTGACCATGGACTCCGAAGAGGTGGACCGGCTGGAGCTCTCGCTGGAGGTGTTCGAGGCGCTGGTCAGTCAGGTGGCGCAGCATTTTCCGCAATGGGGTGGCTTTGGCCTGGCGCTGCAGACTTACCAGACACGTTCGCTGGAGCTGGTTGAGCACGTGATCGCCGTGGCGCGGCGCTACCGCGTGCGCCTGATGTGCCGGCTGGTCAAGGGCGCCTACTGGGACGCCGAAATCAAGCGCGCTCAGGAGATGGGCATGCCTGCCTACCCGGTGTTCACGCACAAGCATCACACCGACGTGTCCTACCTGGCCTGCGCGCGCACCCTGCTCGACGCACCGGATGCGGTCTACCCGCAATTTGCCACGCACAACGCCGGCACCATCGCTGCCAT
>CAZZLB010000051.1:0-11442 GCA_964654655.1 uncultured Rhodoferax sp.
TCGGTTCCATCTCCGGCATTGGCTTTCCGGCCTGGACTGGCGGCGTCATGCAGTTCATCTATGGCATAGGAATCGATGCTTTTGTGCAGCGTGCCGATGAACTGGCGCAGCGCTTTGGCGCTGGTTTTGCCCTGACGGACGAGGTCAAGGCGACCATCCGACGCTTTGAGCCGGTTTATTGAAATCTTGAAGCGCCGAGTCACACTGCGCGAGCCCCGGCCCGGTGACATGGGCTGGGTGGTGCAGCAGCACGGCGAAATCTATGCCCGTGAATACGGCTGGAACGCTGAATTCGAGGCGCTGGTAGCCGAGATCGTGGCGCGCTACCTGCGCCGCAGGCAGCCGCTTTGGGAGCGCTGCTGGATTGCCGAACTCGACGGCGAGCGCGTCGGCTCGGTCTTCGTGGTTCGCAAGTCAAAAACCATCGCCCAGTTGCGCATGTTGATCCTGACGCCAGCGGCGCGTGGTCAGGGACTCGGCACGCGCCTGACCGACGAGTGCCTGGCATTCGCACGCGGCAAGGGCTACCGAAAGATGCTGCTGTGGACCAACAGCTGCCTGGACGCAGCGCGCCACATTTACGCAAGCAAAGGTTTTCGGATGGTCAAGAGCGAGCCTTACCACGGCTTCGGGCACGACCTGGTGGGCGAGACCTGGGAGCTCAAGCTTTGAGGCTGGCCCTGCTGGCTGCGGCCGCGACCGGCGTCCAGGTCGGTGCTGCCATCGTTGCATCGCGCTCGGTCGTATCCGAGGTGCCACCGCTGACCCTGGCCATGCTGCGCTATGCGATTGGCTTCCTGTGCCTGCTGCCCTTTGTCTTCAAGCCCTGGGGCAGCGTGAGCATGGAGACGAAAACCTGGAACGCCATCACGCGCCTGCCCGCTACGGATGTGCTGGCGATGGCAGCCTTGGGTCTGGGCCAGTTCGCGGTCCTGATCGCCCTGCTCAACTTTGGCCTGCAACGCGTTGGCGCTGCGCAGGCAGCACTGATCTTCAGCCTGTTTCCGCTGCTGACGCTGCTGCTCTCCGCGGTGCTGGGGCGCGAACCAATCAGTGCAAGACTGCTGCTGGGCGTCGTACTCTCGATCACCGGCGTCGCTCTTTCGATGGCACCCAAGCTGAGTCACCTGGGTGGCAACGTCTGGTGGGGCGAATTCGCCGTGCTTGGCAGTGCCTGTGTCGGCGCGCTCTGCAGCGTCTTCTACCGTCCCTACCTGCAGCGTTACCCGACGCTCAATGTCAGCACTTTTGCCATGCTGGCCTCGGTACTGTTCCTGGCCTTGCTGGCGCTGCAGGAAGACTGGCCGTCACGCGTGCTGACCGTACAGCCGCAGAGTTGGGCCATTGTTGCCTTCATTGGTGCCTCCAGCGGCATTGGCTACTTTCTCTGGCTCTACGCGCTCAAACACGAGTCACCGACACGGGTCACTGTCTTTCTGGCGCTCAACCCGCTGACAGCCGCACTGCTGGGCACACTGCTGTTGCATGAAGCAATGGATGGCTGGCTGCTGGGCGCCATTGTTTTCATTGCCACTGGTTTGTGGCTGGCAACCCGGCACCCTGCAGACGCAGCCCAGCCATAATCTGCCAATGCCAAAGCCCCTCACTTCAGTGCCAGGCGCAACCATGCCTGCTCCGCAGCATCGCCCACACTCGCCAACCGATCTGTTCTGGTCATTCACCTGGCTGGCGCTGCAAGGTTTCGGCGGAGTGTTGGCGATCGTGCAGCGCGAAATGGTGGAAAAGAAACAGTGGCTGACACGTGAAGAGTTCATCGAAGACTGGGCGGTGGCGCAGATCCTGCCCGGACCCAACGTCGTCAATCTGTCGCTGATGATTGGTGATCGCTACTTTGGCCTGCGCGGTGCCCTGATGGCGCTGGCTGGCATGCTGACTTTTCCCTTGTTCATTGTCCTGGCGATGGTTGCTGTCTTTACCGGCATGGCCGACTCACCCGCCGTGGCCGGTGCCTTGCGCGGCATGGGTGCAGTCGCCGCTGGCTTGATCGCAGCCACCGGTCTGAAGCTGATCGCCGCACTGCAAACCAATGTCATGGGGCGCCTGGCCTGCGGCGTTTTTGCGACCATCACTTTTATCGCCATTGCCATGTTTCACGTCGCTCTGGTCTGGGTCTTGCTGAGCGTCGGCGGACTGGCCTGCATCTGGGCCTACCGGCAACTCGGTCTGGCGAGCAAGTCGGGGGCCGCCCCATGATCATCTCGCTCACCCCTGCCGACTGGCTGGCCCTGCTGACGCATTTCCTGTCGCTATCCCTGCTGGCGGTGGGCGGCGCCATTTCCACGGCGCCTGACATGCACCGCTTTCTGGTGACGCAGCAGCACTGGCTGAGCGACAGCCAGTTCACCTCGTCCATCGCCCTGGCGCAGTCGGCGCCCGGTCCCAATGTGCTGTTCATCGCGCTGTTCGGCTGGAATGTCGGCATGAATGCGGGTGGTGGGGTGGCCGCAGGATACGCTGCCTGGCCTTACGCTGCGCTAGGTGTGGTACTGGCCATGGCGGGCATCCTGCTGCCCAGCACCACCCTGACCTTCGCCGCGGCACGCTGGGGCCACCAGAACCGGGAACTGCGCGCCGTGCGTGCCTTCAAGCAAGGCATGGCACCCATCGTGGTTGCGCTGCTGATTGCCACCGGCTGGATTCTGGCCGCCAACAATGGCAATACGGTGAAGGGCTGGCCCTTGTGGCTGCTCACCGCCGTCACCGCGCTGCTGGTCTGGCGCACCCGGATTCACATGCTGTGGCTGCTGGGCGCGGGCGGCTTGCTGGGGTGGTTTGGCTGGGTTTAGTCAGCCTGCGCCAAGGCGTAAAAATTCCGGATGACATCCCACGCGGCCTGCGGCTCGTCAACATAGCTGAACAGCGCCAGATCCTGCTCCGAAATCACACCCTCCTCGATCATTACGTCCGGGTTGAACAGGCGCTTCCAGTATTCCGAGCCAAACAGCACAATGGGCACCGGCTTGACCTTGCGCGTCTGCACCAGCGTGATGACCTCAAAAAGTTCGTCCAGTGTGCCAAAGCCCCCCGGAAACGCCACCAGCGCCTTGGCCCGCATCATGAAGTGCATCTTGCGCAGTGCAAAGTAGTGAAACTTGAAGCTCAAACTCGGCGTGATGTAGGGGTTGGGACGCTGCTCGTGCGGCAGCGCGATGTTCAGACCAACCGTCAGGGCACCCATCTCGTGCGCGCCGCGATTGGCCGCTTCCATGATGCCAGGTCCGCCACCGGTAGCTATAAAGAGCTGATCGGCTTTCGCCAGCCCTGCACTGTGGGAGGCGACCAGTCGGGCAAAAAGCCGCGCCTGATCATAGTAATGGGCGTTGCGCTGCTTGCGCTGCGCGACGACCAAAGCCTCTGGGTCGCCGCTGAGTTGCGCCTCTTGCAGACTGACTTGCGCTTCTTCTGGTGAACAGAATCGGGCGCTACCAAAAACAACAACCGTGCTCTCTATGCCCTGTGCCATCTGATCCAGATCGGGTTTGAGCATCTCCAACTGAAAGCGCACGCCGCGCGTCTCCCGCCGTAGCAGAAACTCGGGGTCGGCAAAGGCAAAGCGGTAGGCATCGGCACGCAAAGGCTTGCCCCCGTCTGCTTGATTAGCCAATTCGGCCCAGGCATCGGCCAGGCGATTCTCACTCAGGTCTTCGGTTTGATCCATAAGCGATTCGGTCTCAACGTGCTTCGGTCAACTGGCCTTGTACCGCAGCATTGGGTACCAGCGGCGCCGAAGCTGGCTGCGGCAAGGGGTTGTCCAACACTTCCCGCACAGCCGCAACAAAATATTCGGTTTCACCGAAGCACGAGGACGGAATGAAACGGTGCTGCGCGTAATTGAGCACGACGCGCTTGCCGGCGAGCAGATTGATTTTTTGCGCTACGGCGTCTTCACGCACGGTGAAATCGAATTTTTCAGGAATCGCACCGGGCATGGTCACCATGGCGATTTCACCCTCCCAAGTCTTGCACAGCCAGCCCTTTTTGGAAAGCTTTTGCACATAGCCAGCGCGCTCGCCCTGCGAGTAGCTCCAGTTCAGGGTGAGCCAGAGCCAGCCCCCAGCAAGCAACAGGAGGACGATGAGGACGACGAGAAGAAAGCGCAGAATTTTGGATTTCATGGCGGGATAGGCTGGGTGTTGATGTGATTGACGAAGGCATCAGCTGCGCTGGCGCACGGCTTCATAGAGGCAGACACCGCTGGCCACGGAAACGTTCAGGCTTTCAACCGCGCCGCGCATGGGAATACGGACCAGCTCGTCGCAGGTCTTGGCAGTGAGCGCGCGCATGCCATTGCCCTCGGCTCCGAGCACCAGCGCCACCGGGCCGCGCAGGTCAGCCTGGTACAGGGTCCGGTTTGCGAGGTCGCTGGTGCCTATGATCCAGATATTGCGCTCCTTGAGTTCGTTCAGGGTTCGCGCCAGGTTGGTGACCATGAAATACGGCACGGTCTCTGCCGCGCCACTGGCCACCTTGGCCACGGTGGCGTTGATTCCGGCTGCATGGTCTTTGGGCGCAATCACGGCGTGCACACCTGCGCCGTCGGCCACACGCAGGCAGGCGCCCAGGTTGTGCGGATCGGTCACACCGTCAAGCACCAGGATCAGCGGCGCCTCGCGTTCGGCAATTGGAAGCAGCACCTGCGCCGCTTCCAATTGTTCCAGCAGTTCGTCCAGTGACTTCACCTGCGCCAGTTCCTGCACTCGGGCGGCCACACCCTGGTGACCGGTCCCGCCACAGAGCCTGGAAAGCCGCAGACCATCGGCCTCGATCAGGCGTACACCCGCCTCATTGACCTTGTCGAGGAACTGGCGCATGCGGGCATCGCGCCGCGTCGGCTCAAAATAGATTTCGACGATGGATTGGGGTGCGGTCTTGAGACGCACACCCACGGCATGAAAGCCAAACAGGACTTTGGGGGAAGACATGGGCTGATTATCCGGGAAGACACCTGTGTCAGGCCGCCAGCACCTGCCCCGCTTCAATCGTAATCTTCCTGTCGCAGCGCTCGGCAATTGTGCTGTCGTGCGTCACCAGCACCAGGGTGGTGCCCTGCTCGCGGTTCAGGTCAAACATCAACTCCATCACTTTTTCACCGGTGGCAAAGTCCAGGCTGCCGGTCGGCTCATCGGCCAGCAGCAGTGCGGGTTTGACGACAAAGGCGCGCGCCAGAGCGACACGTTGCTGTTCGCCGCCGCTGAGCACCTTGGGATAGTGACCAAGACGCTCTGAGAGTCCGACCCTTGCCAACATCTCGGTAGCAGTTTGACGGGCATCGCGCCGGCCCGCCAATTCCAACGGCAGCATGACATTCTCCAGCGCCGTCAGATTGGCCAGCAGCTGAAAGCTCTGGAACACAAAGCCTACTTTCTCAGCACGCAGGGCAGCGCGCTCGTCCTCGTCCATCGCAAACAGGTCCTGGCCAGCCAGCCGCACCGTGCCGCGCGTTGGCGTATCGAGTCCGGCAATGATGGAAAGCAGCGTGCTCTTTCCCGAGCCAGAGGCCCCGACAATGGCCACGGTCTCGCGCGCATTCAAGGCAAAATCGATATCGCGCAGAATGTCGAGTGTGCCGGTTGAATCTGTCACCGACTTGAAGACGTGCACGACAGAAATAATTGAATCAGACATGGGACTTTCTTTGTATCGACGACACTTTATCGCGACTTCTGTACTTGCATCGGTTGGTGGGTTAACCCAGGCTGCCGCACCGGGCGGTCGAACCCTTCTGGTGCTGGGCGACTCGCTCAGTGCCGAGTATGGCCTGAAACTCGGCACGGGCTGGGTTGCGCTGCTGGAACAGCGTCTGCAGACACGCAAGATTTCCGCTCGCGTCGTCAACGCCAGCATCAGCGGCGATACGACTTCTGGCGGACTGTCGCGACTGCCGGCCCTGCTGGCGCAGCACCACCCGAGTCATTTGATCATTGAGCTCGGTGGCAACGATGCCCTGCGTGGCCTGCCGCTGGAACTCACCCGGGACAATCTCACCCGGATGACACGTGCCGGGCAGCAGTCAGGCGCCAAAGTGCTTTTGCTCGGCATGCAGATGCCCCCGAACTACGGCCGGGACTACGGTGAACGCTTTGCCGCCATGTTTGCAGAGGTAGCCAAAGCCAACCAGGCAGCCTTGGTGCCGTTTCTGCTGAAAGGCGTTGCTGACACGAGCGACAGCCTGCGCCTGTTTCAGGCCGATCGCATTCACCCGACAGCCGAGGCGCACCCGCAGTTGCTGGACAACGTCTGGCCGGAACTGCAGAAGTTGCTGAAATGAGTCTGACAACACTGAGCGCGAGGGAACTGCTGGGTCGGTTTGCCGAGTTTGACAGCATCATCGATGCCCGCAGCGAAGCTGAGTTTGCGCTGGACCACCTGCCCGGCGCCATCAACTGGCCGACGCTCAACAACGAGGAGCGACGCCTCATAGGCACGATGTATGTGCAGGTCAATCCGTTCGAAGCCAGAAAACGCGGTGCGGCCATGGCAGCGCGCAACATCGCAGCACACATCGAGCGCGAACTGCTGACCAAGCCGAAAGACTGGAAGCCCTTGGCCTACTGCTGGCGCGGCGGTCAGCGCAGCGGCGCGCTGTCACTGATCCTGGCGCAGATCGGCTTTCGGGTCACGCTGCTCGAAGGCGGTTACAAGGCCTTTCGCGCCGCTGTTGTGCAGGATATCCCGCTATGGGTGAACCGGTTTGACTGGCGTGTGGTCTGTGGCACAACCGGTTCCGGCAAGACGCGACTGCTGCAGGCGCTCGCTGCGCAAGGGGCACAGGTGATGGATCTGGAAGCACTGGCCAATCACCGCAGTTCCGTGCTCGGCGCCATTCCAGGGCTTGCACAACCGACGCAGAAGCGGTTTGACAGTCTGATCTGGCAGAAGCTGCACCAGTTTGACCCGGCGCGACCTGTGTTCATCGAAAGCGAAAGCAAAAAGGTTGGCAACGTAGCGCTGCCAGCCTCGCTGGTTGAAGCCATGCACGCTGCCCCCTGCATGAACCTGGTACTGCCGGACAGCGAGCGCGTGGCACTGCTGCTGGAAGACTACGACTTTTTTGTGCGCGACGTCGAGAGCTTCTGTGAACGGCTGCAGGTCCTGTCCAGTTTCCTCGGCAAGGCGCTGGTTGCGCGCTGGCAGGCGTCGGTGCGCAGCGGTGACATTGCACCGGTGGTGCAGGATCTGCTCACCCGGCACTATGATCCTGGCTACCTGCAATCGATGCGGCGCAATTTCCGGCATTTCGAAGATGCACGGATCATTGAGCCCACCGACCACTCCCCTCGCGCCATGGCAGCGCTGGCGCAGCAACTGACAACGGAGACACCATGAAGACAGCAACTTCCATCATTGGCGCGGTGCTACTGGCGCTCATCGCCTACCTCAGCTTGTGGCCAGTACCCATCGAGCCCGTCAGCTGGAATGCACCTGTGGCACCGGGCTACGGCGGGCCGCACACACCCAACCGTCTGCTGGCCAACCTGAAGATGATTTCGCTCGGTAGCGAAGAGGGACCAGAGCACATCGTGCTGGCCAGGGACGGCAAGCTCTACACCACGGTGGCCAGTGGCAACATCCTGCGCATGAACCCGGACGGCAGCGCACAGGAAGTGTTTGCCAATACCGGAGGGCGTGTGCTGGGTTTCGACTTTGATGCCAGTGGCAACCTGATCGCGGCCGACGCGGTCAAGGGTCTGCTGGCTATCAGCCCGGACAGGAAGATCAGCGTTCTCACCGACAAGGTGGATGGCGAACCGATTCTTTACGCCGATGCAGTGATCGTCGCCAGCAATGGCAAGATGTATGTGAGCGACGCCTCGGCCCGCTTTGCACCTGCCAAGTGGGGTGGTACTTTTGAGGCCAGCGTGCTTGATATTCTGGAGCAGTCGTCAACGGGCCGGATTCTGGAATACGACCCGGCAAGCAAGACAACGCGTGTCGTCGCCAAGGGCTTCAGTTTTGCCAACGGCGTGGCGCTAAGTCAGGACGAAAAAACCCTGTTCGTCAACGAGACCGGCAAGTACCGTGTCTGGAAAATATCAACCCAGGCCAGCAAACTGGATGTCTCGCAACCAAGCAAGGAGGCCAGCATCCTGTTCGACAATTTGCCGGGCTACCCGGACAACCTCATGCGCGGCACCGACAACAAGATCTGGCTTGGCTTTGCCAAGCCGCGCAACCCGACCATAGACAAGCTGGCAACTCAGCCCTTCCTGCGCAAGCTCACGCTGCGCCTGCCACGATCCATGTGGCCCATCCCGAAGGCGTATGGCCATGTGATGGCTTTCACGGAAGATGGCAAGGTATTGGCAGACTTGCAGGACCCGAGCGGCGCCTATCCCGAAACCACTGCAGTGACTGAAACAAAAGACCGGCTCTACATCCAGAGCCTGCACGCCAAGGGCATGGGCTGGATGCAGAAATAGACTCAGAGCGCGGGTGGCATCGTTCCGGAGCTGTCGGCGCCAGGTGCATCTGTGGCTGACTCCTGGCCGGACTCGTCAGGTGCACCCTCCCCGACTTTGCGCTCGGCCTTGTGCTTGAGTTTTTCCTCTTTCTTCTTCTTCTTCGCCAATTCTTTCTGACGTTTTTCGTATCCGTAGTTGGGTGTAGCCAAGATATGCTTTCAAGTTATTGGGGACACTTTAACATTTCGCGCCAGCAGCCTGGGTGCGGCAACTTTTCCGTCTTCAAGCGAGTGCCGAAACCAGGGCTTGCTGCAGATCGGCCTGCAGATCGGCTACTGCCTCCAGACCGACTGAAAAACGCACCAGCGTGCCTTGCTGCAAATGGGCCGGCCAGCCACTGCGCATGGACGCCAGGTCGTAGGGCACGACCAGACTCATGGGTCCACCCCAGCTGTAACCCAGCTTGAACAACTTGAGGGCGTTGCAAAATGCATCGACCTGCGCCTGACTGCGCTGCGCCGGGAAAATGACACTGAAGAGTCCGGCAGCGCCACCGGGTTCCTGCCTGCACAACGTGCGCCAGTGAGCGTGGCCAGGCGAGTCGGGCAATGCCGGATGCAGGACCTGGGCAAATTCTGGACGGGTCTGGCACCACTGGGCCAAAATGCGTGTCGCCTCGTCATGGGCGCGGTAGCGCAAGGCGATGCTGGGCAGGGCGCGCAACACAGCTTCGGCATCGTTGGCACCAACGCCCGAACCGAGCCGCATGTGGGTCAGTTTGAGCTTCATGTGCAGTGCCGCATCGCGCGTGATGACACTGCCCATCAGAACATCACCACCACCGCTGGGGTATTTGGTCAATGCGTGCACCGAGATGTCAACGCCCAGGGTCGGGCTGACACCTGGCTGCAGATCAAAGGGAGCGAAAGCCAGCCCGGCGCCCCAGGTGTTGTCGAGCGCGCACAAGACACCGCGCTCCTTGCAGACGCGCACCAACTGGCACAAATCAGGAAACTCCAGCGTCACCGAACCAGCAGCCTCCAGCCAGACGAGCCGCGTTTTCGGACTGATTTTGGCCGCCAGATCCTTTGCGTCCATGGGGTCGTAATAGCGATGACTGATGCCCCAGGCCACGAGTTCACCCTGTGCCAGCGCCTTGTTCGGGCCATAGGCGTTGTCCGGAATCAGCACCTCGTCGCCGCTGCGCAACAGCGACAGCGCGACGTTGGCAATGGCTGCGAGTCCACTGGGCAGCAGCAGGCACTGCAGTCCTCCTTCGAGCGTGCAAAGGCGCTCCTCCAGGGTGTAGCTGGTGGGTGTGCCGTGCAGGCCGTAGGTGTAGGCACTCTTGTCCTTCCAGTCAAAGTTGCGCATCGCGGCAACATTGGGAAAAATCACCGTGGACGCCTTGAAGACGCCTGGCTGCGGCGCTGCGAATCCTTCAGGTGGGCAATACGGATGATGTATCAGGGTGGTGGTGAGCTCGCTCATGGTGTCTGGTCGCGCTCAAACGCTCCACTTTTGCAGCAGCTGCTCGGGCCGCATCGAATCGTAGCCTTCGAACGGCTGATGAATCCAGGGATTGGTCGGCAGGAACTCTACCGAATAATCCGCCTGGAAAGTCGACAAGGCTTTGGTCCACAGCACTGCACTGCGCAGTTCGGTAATCGGCTTGTAGTTGGTCCTGAGCTGATCGATGACGGCGCGCAGGGTGTGGCCGGAGTCGGCCAGGTCGTCCACCAGCAGGACGCGCCCGGCGATCTCGCCCTTGGGCGTCGTGATGAAGCGCGCGATGTCTAGCACGCCTTGCACGGTACCGGCGTCCGACCGGTAGGAACTGGTCGACATGATGGCCAGCGGCTTGTCAAAAACGCGCGACAGAATGTCCCCCGGGCGCATGCCACCGCGCGCCAGGCACAGGATGGTGTCGAACTGCCAGCCTGACTGGTGAATCTTGATCGCCAGCTTCTCGATCAGGTTGTGATATTCGTCGTAGCTGACATACAAGTGTTTGCCGTCTTCGGTCAACATGGGTTGGCTCCTGGATCAATCAAGCAGATAGGGGTGGCGCAGCAGAATGGTCTGCTCGCGGTCGGGACCGGTGGAGACCATGTGGATCGGCACGCCAGTCACCTGCTCGATGCGCTGCAAGTAAAGCCGCGCATTGGTCGGCAGCTTCTCGAACTGCGTCACACCAATGGTGCTGTCACTCCATCCGGCGATGGTTTCATAAATCGGCTTGCAACGCTCAATGTCATCGGCACCCATGGGCAAGATATCCACCTGCTGGCCGTCGAGTTCATACCCGGTGCACAGCAACAATTCCGACAGTCCGTCAAGCACATCAAGCTTGGTGATGCACAGGCCCGACAGGCCATTGACCTGGGCGCTGCGCTTGAGCAGCGCCGCATCGAACCAGCCACAACGGCGACTGCGACCCGTGGTCACGCCTTTTTCGGCACCCACGGTGCTCATGTGGTAGCCCGGTGTGCCCGGGACTTCCCATTGCAGTTCGGTTGGAAACGGACCGCCGCCGACACGCGTGCAATAGGCTTTGGTGATGCCCAGGATGTAATGCAGCAAGCCCGGGCCGATGCCGGCACCGGCAGCTGCATTTCCGGCAACACAGTTGCTCGATGTCACGTAGGGGTAGGTTCCGTGGTCCACATCCAGCAGCGTGCCCTGTGCACCTTCGAACAGGAGGTTGGCACCTTTCAAATGCGCCTCGTTGAGTTCGCGTGAAACGTCAGCCAT
This sequence comes from uncultured Rhodoferax sp., assembly GCA_964654655.1. Classification (GTDB taxonomy): domain Bacteria; phylum Pseudomonadota; class Gammaproteobacteria; order Burkholderiales; family Burkholderiaceae_C; genus Rhodoferax. The sequence goes on from CAZZLB010000051.1 coordinate 11,178, forward strand.
CATGGGCTTGAGCAACTCGGCCTGCCGCATCGCTTCGTCAAACACCGGTTGGAACAGCACCTTGCCATCAGCCATGTAAGGCGCCAGAGTCGGACCAAAATCGAAGGCTGCTGAACCGAGATAAGTGGTCAGCACATGGTTGTGCAAATCCAGCAGTTCGCGCAGTTTCGACGCAAAGCGCTCGGGGAACTTGAGGTCCTGCACACGCAGGGCACGCCGCGCGATCTTGTCTTCATAGGCAGGCCCGATGCCACGACCGGTGGTA
>CAZZLB010000052.1:0-8837 GCA_964654655.1 uncultured Rhodoferax sp.
AGCATGCCGGCGTGGCAGGTACCGGTCAGCGCCTGCAGGCACGGCGACCGGCCAAGGCGGCGGTCGTGCTGGACTCCAGCGCCTTGGTGATGCACCTGTCCTCGGTTGACGCGTTCGCCCAATCGCTGGGCATCCGCTGCACCGCAGCCGGCAAGGGCCACGCCACGGTGAGCCTGACACTACAAGAACAGCATCTGAACTTCAATGGCACCTGTCACGGTGGTCTGGTCTTTGCGCTGGCCGACAGTGCTTTCGGGCTGGCTTCCAACTCCTACGGCAAGGTGGCGGCTGGCATCGATGCGCACATCACCTACCAGCAGGCGGCGCGCCTGGGCGACTGCCTGCAGGCACGCGCCACCGAGGTATCGAGGTCGCGCAAACTGGCGGTCTACCGGATCGATGTGACGCGCTCTGACGGCGCTGTGATCTCCAGCTTTACCGGCACGGTTTACATCACCGATATTGACATTGCCGCGCCGGCGGCAGACGCTTCTCAGGAAACAATGTAGGCAGCGGTGCCTGTGGACAGCAGTTCTCCATGGGCACCCAGAAACTCCATGCGGACCGAGGCCACACGCGAGCCCAGGCGCATCACCTCGGCACGCAACTCGAAGTGCTCACCAATGGCCGGGCGCAGGTAGTCCACGCGCAGGTCGATGGTGCCGAGTTTGGCAAAGCGGTGCAGGCGCTGTATCGGTGCTTCGTCCATGTGGCGCGCACCGATGGCCGCCATCACGGCCAGACCAGCCATCGCGTCCAGGCCGGCGCTGATGACGCCCCCATGCAGGCGGTTGAAGGAGAAATGCCCGATCAGGTCGCGCTTCATGTCGATGCGGCCTCTGACCATGGCGGGTGTGAGGGAGGTAACCTTGAGCCCGATGATCTGGTTGAAGATGATCATTTCTTCAAAGATCTTCTTCAGCCCGGTCACAAACTCGGGCTCGAACTCCAGGTCCGGCGGGGGTGCAATTTTCTTGATCATGGCGTCATTGTCACAGACCGAGTTGGCGCGAGGCCAGTTCCTTCATGATCTCTTCGGTGCCGCCACCGATCATCATGACTTTGACCTCGCGGTAGATGCGCTCGCAAGCGGTGCCGCGCATGAAGCCCATGCCGCCCAGAATCTGCACGCCCTGATCGGCACAGAACTGCATGGCCTGGGTTGCGTGGTTTTTCAGGAGACAGACTTCGGCCACCCACGCCGCGCCTTTGGTGTCGGCGTCGGCACGTGCCGAAACCGAATTCAGCCAGGCCCGCGTCGATTCAATCCGCATCTTCATGTCCATCAGCTTGTGGCGTACCACCTGATGATCGACCAGCGCCGTGCCAAAGGTCTTGCGCTGGCGTGCCCAGGCCAGCGCCTCGTCATAACAGCACTCACAGAAACCCAATGCCATGGCAGCCATCGACAGACGTTCGCCATTGAAGTTGGTGAGGATCATCTTGAAGCCGGTTCCCTCTTCACCTACCAGGTTGCGCGCCGGTACCCGCACGCCGTCAAAGCGCAGTTGCGCCGTGTCGGAACACAGCCAGCCCATTTTCCTGAGTGCGGTGCGTGACAGGCCCGGCGCGTCGCCCGGCACCATCAGCATCGAGATGCCGCCGGGCCCCTTGTCTTTCGGATTGGTGCGCACGGCCACCGTGAGCCAGTCGGCTCGCATGCCCGAGGTGATGAAGACTTTTTCGCCATCGACAACGTACTCGTCGCCGTCAAGGCGGGCGGTGGTGCGCAGCGACATCACATCGGTGCCGCCACCGGGCTCGGTGATGGCCAGGGCGGCAATCTTCTCGCCACGCAGAACTGGCGGCACGACGCGCCGCTGCAGTTCTGCGCTGCCATGGCGGATCAGCGGCGGCAAGCCGATGTTGTGGCTGAACAGGCTGGCCATCAAGCCACCGCTGCCGCCATAACGCGCCAGCGCCACCGTCATGGCATTGCGCAGTTGCCACGGGCTGGGTGTACCGCCCAGATGCTCCGGATAGCCCATCGCCAGCCAGCCGAGTTCGGCTGCACGCTGGTACAGGCTGCGCGGAAATTCACCCGCCTCCTCCCAGGTCTGCAGATGCGCTGCCACTTCGGTCTGGATAAAGCGGCGCACACCGTCCGCCAGCAGTTGTGCGTCTTCGTCGAAACTTTCAGTTGTGGTCATGCTGATTCCTTGGCGCTCGGTGGTTGGGGTTGAAACACCCTCGGTATCTGGGCGCGGTGAAAACCGTCGAAGGCTTTGACGGCAGCGCGCTCCTGCACCTCTTTGGATGCCACGCGCATCGGCCAGCCCATGCGCACCTGCGGCCGTGCGCCGTCAATGCGCAGCGTGCTGCCGCTGATGAACGAGGCCGCAGGACTGAGCAGAAAGACAATACCGGCCGAGGTTTCGGCCTCGCTGCCAAAGCGCCCCAGCGGCACGGTTTTGGCCATCTCCCGCAACATCGGTCCCATCTCCTGCGGGTACTTGTCCATGCCGCTGGAAGCAATATAGCCCGGCGCTACCGCATTGACGCGCACACCGCGCCCCGCCCATTCGATGGCCGCGGTCTCGGTGAAGCTGACCATGCCGGAGCGCGCCGCGCCGCTGTGCCCCATGCCCGGCATGGAACCCCACATATCGGCCACAACGTTGACGATGGCGCCGCCATGCTTGCTCATGCTTTGCACAAAGCACTCGCGCGCCATCAAGAAGCCGCCGGTCAGGTTGGTGTTGATGACCGCCTCCCAGCCTTTGCCGGTGATGGCCTCCAGCGGCGTCATGTACTGGCCACCGGCGTTGTTCACCAGACCATCGATGTGCCCGTGACGATCCACAACGGCGGTCACGGTCTCTTTGACCAATTCTTCCTGGCGGATGTCGCAGACATGGAAACTGGCAGCGCCGCCGTCCTGCGTGATCTCATCCACCACTGTCTGCAAAGTTTCAGCCTTGCGCCCGAGCAGCACGGCGTGCGCACCCAGCGCTGCCAGTTCGTGGGCCACGCAGCGCCCGATGCCGGAACCACCACCGGTGATCAACACCACCTTGCCGGCAAACAAGCCGCTCGCGAATACAGAACCGTAAGCCATCAGGACTCCTTCAAAAACAAGGCCATGGCGGCATCGGTCAGCTGATCGACCGAGGCGCCCTTCTTTCTGTCAAACCATTGCACCGACCAGTTCAGCGCGCCCAAAATCAGCAAGCGCGAGAGCTTGACCGGCGCACGCAAATGGCCGCTGGTGTGCAGCGCCTCCAGCACCGGCGTCCAGGCCGCCTCGTAGTCAACCTGCAGCTTGGCCAGCAACTTGCGCTGCTGTGGCCTGAGGGACCGGTGCTCATAAAGCATCACCGGCACAAAATCGTTGCCGGGCCCGAGCAGGGTGTCAAAGTGGGCGCGGATCAGGCGTCTGATCTGCAGCAGCGGTGTGCTGGCGGCTCCACCCTCCTGCAAGGCACGGGCCTGGCGCGCGATGGCCCGGTGCATGCCCTCTTCCATGACGGCGCAGAGCAGCGCATCCTTGCTCTTGAAATGATAAAAAGGCGAGCCGCTGTGCATGCCCACGGCAGCGGCAATGTCACGCGTGCTGGTGGCGGCAAAACCCTTTACCCGAAACAGCCGTGCGGCGGCCGAGAGCAAGGCTTGGCGGCGATTGCCGTCGTCGCGTTCTTCCTCGGTCTTGCGGGGGCGGCCACGCGCTCGCTTGAGCGGCTTGGCAAGTGACAGGGCAGTGGCGGTCATGGCCCCGCAGCATACCCAGATTCCCTATTTTTGGCAAGCAGATGCTTTGTATAAATCGCAAGGCCCTGCCAAGCCTTCAAGGCAGGCGCTAGGCGAGATGCTTCCTGAAAAACGCCGTCGTGCGCGACCAGGCCAGTTTGGCGGCTTCGGCATCAAAGCGTGGCGTCGTGTCGTTGTTGAAGCCGTGCTGCATGCCGGCGTAGATGAAAGCCTCATAGCGCGTCCCTGCGGCCTTGAGTGCCTCCTCATATTTGGGCCATCCGGCGTTGATCCGCTCATCGACACCGGCATAGTGCAGCAGCAGGGGCGCCTTGATGGCTGGCACATCCTGCAGGGGTGGCTGTGAGCCATAGAACGCGACGCCAGCGGCCAGCTGCGGGACCCTGGTGGCCAGCACGTTCACCACGCCGCCGCCATAGCAAAAGCCCACGGCGCCCACTCTGCCGGTGCTTTCCGGGAAAGTGAGCAAGGCACGCGCAGCGGCAAGGAAATCGTTCATCATCTTGCCCGCATCCAGTTTTGCAAAGAGCTCGCGCGCCTTGTCTTCATCACCCGGATAGCCACCCAGGGAATGGAGAGCGTCGGGCGCAAAGGCCAGAAATCCATCCAAAGCCAGGCGGCGCGTGATGTCTTCGATGTGCGGATTGAGTCCACGGTTCTCGTGGATGACCAGCACGGTCGGGAGTTTTCCGCTGACGCCCGCAGGCCTGGCAAGGTAGCCACGCACCACCCCATTTCCGTCGGGGGCGTCAAACACCTGATAGCGGGTTTGCAGGCGTGCATCGCCGGGTGCGACCTGCTGTGCCTGCGCAAACTGCGGGTTCAATGCGGCGAGCAATCCTGCCGCTGCGGCAGCAGAGCCGGCCAGCGTGGCGGCCCTGTCCAGAAAGCCCCGGCGGCTGATGTCACCGTGCACGTAGCGGTCGAATAACTGGAGTACTTCCGGCTGAAAGTCCTTGGCGGTGAGGCGTGTCATGAATCTGTTCCTTCAAGCAGGTTCAGGATGGGGGAAGAATCTTGCGCGCGCATCTTATGCGGATCTGCGAATTTCTGCTCGGCGCCCGGCTTGCCGAGCATAATGCGCTGTCCAATTTGCTGGCCGCACTCCACGCCTGGAGCGAGCCGGTGGTTCTTGCGCATTGCGCTGGTGGTCTGGCTGTTCCAGACCGCATCTGGAGAAAAGTATGTGGCGCATCGTGTTCTTGTTTGTCCAGTTGCTGGCATGGGCCGGGTATGGCGGCAGTGCTGCGGCCGAAATGTCGATGCTGCGCACGCAGGGCAGTCATTGGGTGCAGGCCAATGGCCAGCCCATCCATCTCAAAGGCGTCAATCTCGGTAACTGGCTGTTGATGGAATTCTGGATGATGGGTCAACACACGGAGGCGATAGACGATCAGTGCACGCTCGAAGCCAAATTCGATGCGCGCTTTGGCTATGCCGAGCGGGAACGTCTGATGAAGTTGTTTCGCGACAACTGGATAAGCCAGCGCGATTGGGATATGCTGCCGCGCTTTGGCCTGAACCTGGTACGCCTGCCCTTCATCTGGAGTCTGGTGGAGGACGAAAAGAAGCCACGCCACTTGCGCGCCGATGCCTGGCTCTATCTGGACGAGGCGATCCGTCAGGCCGAGGCACGCGGCATGTATGTCATCCTCGACCTGCACGGCGCTGTGGGCAGCCAGGGACTGGAGCATCACAGCGGCTGTGCCAATCGCAACCTTTACTGGAGCACGCCCGAGTACCAGGAGCGCACCCTCTGGCTTTGGGAGCAGGTGGCCTCCCGCTACAAGGACCGTGCCAGCGTGGCCGGCTACAGTCTGCTCAACGAGCCCTGGGGTACCAGTCCCGAGCAACTCGCCCGCGTCATGCAAACCCTTTACGAGCGCGTGCGTGCCGTCGATCCGAATCACATCATCATCCTGCCGGGCCATAACCAGGGCATAGACGCCTATGGCAACCCACAGACCAGGGGAATGCGCAACGTGGCGTTCGAGATGCACTTCTACCCGGGATTCTTTGGCTGGGGCCAGCCCGGCGCTGAGGTGCACCGCGACTGGTTTGCCTGCAGTCCGGGCGGCGGCGCCGGCAGTTGTGAGTGGAAAGAACGCTTGAGGCGCCTGGATACGGCCTTCTTCGTTGGCGAATTTCAGCCGTGGGCAGATATGGAGACCGAGCTCGCCGGGCAGATCACGCGGGCCACTTTTGATGCCTATGCCGACCTCGGCTGGGCCTCGGCGGCGTGGGCCTACAAGCTCATCAGCAACGCCGGCGGCATTGGCAAGGTCAACTGGGGATTGGTCACCAATGCCGACGGCGTGAAGGTGCCGGCACTGGACTTCGCCAGTGCGCCATTGGCCGAGATCGAATCCCTGTTCCGGCAGTTCGGCAGCGTCGCCTACCTGCCGCACCCCGGTGTGCTGAAATGGATGAGCAGTGCTGTGGCGCCCGAGCCTTTCAAGCTGCGTTGAACCTGAACCGAACCCTGCTGGAGACCGCATGCGCGCACTTCAACTTATCTGCCTGATGCTGTCTGCACTGACAGCGCTGGCTTCGTGTGCCGCCGCGCCGCAGACACCGGGGGGCTGGGCGCTGGTCTGGAGCGATGAATTCGACGGGCGCGAGCTCGATCGCAGCAAATGGGACTTCGATCTCGGCAACGGTTTCTACAACGATGGCGAGAAAAAGTGGATTGCCGGCTGGGGCAACCACGAACTGCAAACCTACACACCGGACTCCGGCAACGTCTTTGTGAAGGACGGCCTGCTGCATCTGCGCGCGCTCAAGGAATCGCGTGACGGATTCGGCTATTCCTCGGGTCGCCTGAAGTCGCAATCCCGCGCCGGAACCAACCTTTTCAGCCAGACCTACGGCCGATTCGAAATCCGTGCGAAGCTGCCGACCGGGCAGGGTTTGTGGCCGGCCCTGTGGATGCTGCCACGCGAGCATAGCTACGGCGGCTGGGCAGCCAGTGGCGAGATCGACATCATGGAAGCGCGTGGCGCGATACCGGACGCAGTGACTGGCGCATTGCACTTCGGCTCAGCCTGGGACGCCAACGCCAGCACTCATGGTCGCTACCCGTTTCCAAAGGGTCAATCGATTGCCGAATTCCACGTCTACGCGCTGGAGTGGGAACCGGGCGAAATCCGCTGGTATGTGGATGACGCGTTGTACGCTCGCAAGGACTTCTGGTGGAGCAGCGCCCGCATTCAGGCCGGCAAGGGTGCGCCACCGCAAAGCGAGGCCGACCTCCATGCCTGGCCGGCGCCCTTCAACCGGCCGTTCTATCTCATCATGAATCTGGCAGTAGGTGGCGATTTCGGCGGCGACCCTGATACTTCGACACTTTTTCCAGCCGAGATGCTGGTTGACTATGTCCGGGTCTACGAACGCCAAGGCGGCTATTCGCAGACACCTCCCCGAGGTGCCGGCACACTGCCCTTCTGAGAGCGAGAAATCTCTGCGCAGGACGGCGGACTGCGCTCCGGAGGGGGCTGTTGTTGTGCTGCTACAGGGCTTGGGTTTTTCTTGATGAATTCTGCTCAATCATCAAAAGGCTAGGGTTTTCACCAGCTTTACAGGTCTGTACACGGTGCTAAAGTAGGCCCGAATGGAAACGTTTCCATTTACCAATAGAATGAAAGTCCTTCCGGTTTTGTAGACCGAATCGAATCAGACACCGACCCAGATCCAGACCTAGGAGTTATCGAAATGAAAAGTTCTGCCACCCGGCGCAACCAGGGCATCGTCCAGAGACGTTCCCCAATGCGCATCAGCCCCGTAGCCGCAGCTTGCGCAAGCCTGCTGCTTGCCAGCGGTTCCATCTACGCTCAGAGTGCCCCGGCCAGCACCGGCCCGAGCCTGGGCACGGTCACTGTCACGGGTTTCCGTCACGCCATCGAAACCTCCATTGAGACCAAGAGGGAGGCCGATTCCATCGTCGAGGCCGTCACAGCCGAAGACATTGGCAAGCTGCCCGACGTTTCGATCGCTGAATCGCTGGCTCGCCTGCCGGGCGTTGCGGGCGTCCGGGGGCAGGATGGTCGCGTGCAGACGATCTCAATCCGCGGTATGCCGCCACAGTTTGCGACGACGCTTCTGAATGGTCGCGAAATGGTCAGTTCGGGCGACAACCGCTCGGTCGAATACGATCAATTTCCCTCTGAGCTCTTCAGTTCGGCCATTGTGTACAAGACACCAACAGCCAGCCTGGTTGGCCAAGGTCTGGCTGGTACCGTGGATATGCGCACCGTCAACCCGCTGTCTTTCGCGAGTCGTCAAATCGCCGTCAACGTCCGCGGTGAGACCAACTCCAACGGGGAGGCGATTGAAGGTGTTGCCAGCCAGTTTGGCAAGCGCTTCAGCTTGTCGTATATCGATCAGTCGGCCGACAAGAAGGTCGGCTGGGCTCTGGGTTTTGCCCATCTCGATACGCCAACCCAAGTGCGCCAGAGCCAGATGTGGGACTGGTCTGCACCTGCCAATGACTGGGGTTCCAATACGGTCGTCGGTTTGCCCAAAGCCACCAATGGCGGCAACGCGCTCATGCCGATGGGCATGGAAGTAACCGCCGATTCCAAGAGCAACAAGCGCGATGGATTGATGGCAGTGCTGGAGTTCAAGCCGAACCAGGATCTGCATAGCCAGCTTGACCTGTATTACTCCAAGTTCAACGCAGCCGATCAGGGATTCAAGTTTGAAATCAGCAACTGGGGATTGTGGAATGGCCCCTCCACCATGCCCTACCTGACCAATGCCAAGACGACAGATATCGAGCGCAATACCTTCGTGACCAGCGGCACGAGCAACAACAGCCAGACCGTGCTGCAAAGTTTCAACAGCAGCCGCACCGACGAAATCGCGGCACTGGGCTGGAACACTTCCTACAAGCTCAACAAGGACTGGAAACTGACCGGTGACCTGAGCTATTCGAAGGACACCCGGGACGAAAAATACCTGGAGACCTTTGCTGCCCCCTACGCAAGTGGCCAATGGGTCATGGGTTCATACAACTTCGTAGCCGACCCGGTTGGGACCAAGCTGATCCAGCTTAGTCCCGGTGCCGGCACTTCATTCGCGCCTTCGAGCCTGCGTCTGGGTGACCCCATGGCCTGGGTGGGTGATGACAA
>CAZZLB010000052.1:8937-11391 GCA_964654655.1 uncultured Rhodoferax sp.
CTTGACTTTGCAGGTCTGACTGGCATGCCGCGCCTGGATGTGCAAAACCTGGTTGACAACAAAGCCCTGGTTCCACAGCAGGTTTTCTGGGGCAAGGCGGGTGACGATTCCACCGTGCACGAGAAGATCACCACCGCTTATGCCATGGCCAAGATTGATACCGCCTTGGGCAAGGTGCCGGTCAGCGGCAACGTGGGTGTGCAGTTTGTGCGTACCGATCAGTCCTCCGAAGGTTGGGTCTACCTCGGCGACACGAAGAACCCCGATCCGTCCAAACTGTATGCGGTTACCGGTGGCGCGACTTACAACGATGTCCTGCCAAGCATGAATCTGCGTTTTGACCTGCCAGACCAGACCGTGATGCGGTTTGCTGCCGGTCGTCAAATGGCTCGCCCGGACATCAACAAGATGCGCGCTGGTGCGAGTGGCCCCGCCGTGAACACCACGCCCGGCCCCGACTATGCCACCTGGTCAGGCGGCAGCGGTGGCAACCCGACGCTGGAACCCTGGCGCGCCACGGCCTATGACTTCTCGCTGGAAAAGTATTTTGGCAAGCGCAGCTATATTGCCGCGGCAGAGTACTACAAGAATCTGAGTTCCTGGGTCTACGACGACAAGGTGCTGCGTGACTTTACCGGTTTCCCGAATCCTTCCGGCGTGAAACCTATTTCGCCCTACGGTTACTTCACGGCACCGACCAATGGCCAGGGTGGGATGGTTCGCGGTTTTGAAGGAACGATCTCTCTGGATGGCTCGCTCTTCAGCAAATCGCTTGACGGCATCGGCGTGATCGTCAACACCACGATCGCCACCAGCAGTCTCTTTGACAAGAGCGGCAACGAGGTTGTTCCCGAAGGCTTGTCGGGTCGGTCGACCAACGTCACTCTGTACTACGAACAGAATGGTTTCTCGGCGCGGATCAGCGAGCGTTATCGTTCACCCTTCACCACGACCTATCGCAACGTGGTGTTTTCGGACGTGACGACCAAGATCAGTTCGGATAACGTCGTTGACCTGCAATTGGGGTACGCGTTTGATCAAGGTTACTTCAAGGGTCTGTCGCTGTTGCTGCAGGTCAACAACCTGACCGACAGCGCCACGCAACAGATGTCCACGATCAACGGACTCGGTGGGAACAACCCGACGCCGAACGCTTCTCAGCTGGTCACGAAGTATGTCAATCATTTTGGTCGGCAGATGCTGTTTGGGGTGAACTACAAGTTCTAGACCAGCAGTTCAGCCGGTTGATTCACGGCTCAGAAAAGAAGGGCGGCGACTTTGTTCGCCGCTTTTTCTATTCCGGCGTTTGATGGCAGACTTGGGTCGGCCCAGGCACTTCTGTGAGGATTTCCATGGCAGTTCAATATGTTCGTGATGTCGTCATTGCCGGTGGAGGCACGGCGGGCTGGATGACGGCAGCGCTTTTTTCGCGTGTCCTCGGAAACAACTGCCGGATTCGTCTCGTCGAGTCAGATGAAATCGGCATCGTCGGCGTGGGCGAGGCGACGATTCCGCATATCCGTGTCTATAACGAGTTGCTCGGCATCGACGAGAACGACTTTCTCAAACACTGCCAAGGCAGCTTCAAGCTTGGCATCGAGTTTGTCAACTGGGGTCGGATGGGTGACCGCTACACGCACGGTTTTGGCCCGGTCGGCTCCCCCCTGTCAGGCGTGCCGTTTCACCATTACTGGTTGAGACAACGCGCGGCTGGCAGCGTCGCCGATCTTGACGCGTTTTCATTGAACTGCAGTGCGCCGCGTGCGGCCAAATATCTCAATTCGCAGCCTCAGATGCAGGGTTCGCCTCTGGCAGACTTGCCCAGCGCCTACCATTTCGATGCCAAGCTGTATGCAGCCTATCTGCGCAAGTACGCTGAGGCTCGTGGCGTCAGGCGCACCGAGGGCAAGATTGCTTCCGTCGATCTTGACCCGGAGTCCGGCCACATCCGCGCACTGGTGCTGGAAAGCGGCGAGCGCGTTGAAGGTGATTTCTTTGTCGATTGCACCGGCATTCGCGCCATGCTTATCGAGGGCGCACTTGAATCGGGCTACGAGGACTGGCGGCACTGGCTGCCCTGTGATAGCGCGCTTGCCGTGCCCTGTGAATCGGTCGAGCCGCTGATACCGCTGACACGCTCGACGGCGCACAGTGCAGGCTGGCAGTGGCGCATTCCGCTGCAGCACCGCATCGGCAACGGCCATGTCTACAGCAGTCCCTACATCTCTGACGACGAAGCCGCCTCGGTGTTGATGAACAACCTGGACGGCAAGCCGCTGGCCGAGCCTCGGCTCATCAAATACACCACGGGGCGTCGCAAGACCTTCTGGAAGAAGAACTGTGTAGCCGTTGGCTTGTCGAGCGGCTTTCTGGAACCGCTCGAATCGACCAGCATCCATCTCATCCAGACAGCGGTGATGCGAATTCTTTCCAACTTTCCGGACCAGGGTTTTG
>CAZZLB010000053.1:0-11315 GCA_964654655.1 uncultured Rhodoferax sp.
TATTCACTCTTGCACACGGGGCCCAAGGGTTTTCGAGGGGGTAGCGCTAGTGGGAACGGACCATGGTGCCGAAGGCCTGATCGGTCACAATTTCGAGCAGCAGAACGTGCGGCACGCGACCGTCAATGATGTGAACGGAATTGACGCCACTCTTGGCCGCGTCCAGTGCGCCGCTGATCTTGGGCAGCATGCCACCGCTGATGGTGCCGTCCAGAAACAGATCATCAATCTGCCGCGCACTGAGGTTCGTCAGCAAATTGCCGGCCTTGTCCAGTACGCCGCTGATATTGGTCAGCATCATCAGTTTCTCTGCCTTCAGGACCGTCGCCAGCTTGGCGGCAACGACGTCAGCGTTGATGTTGTAGCTCTCGTTGTTTTCACCAAACCCGATCGGGCTGATGACGGGAATGAAGGCGTCGTCCTGCAATGCCTTGACGACGCTTGGATCAATGCTGACGATATCTCCCACCTGGCCGACATCGTGTTCCTTGCTGGGATCCTGGTTGTCGACCATTTTGAGTTTCTGGGCGCGAATCATGCCGCCGTCACGTCCGGTCAAACCCACCGCCTTGCCGCCGGCCTGATTTATCAGGCCAACGATGTCCTGCTGCACCTCGCCCGCCAGGACCCACTCAACGACTTCCATGGTCTCTGCATCCGTGACACGCATGCCCTGAATGAACTCACCCTTCTTCCCCAGCCGTTTGAGGGCGGTCTCGATCTGAGGGCCGCCCCCATGCACGACGACAGGGTTGATGCCCACCAGTTTGAGCAGCACGACGTCCTCGGCAAAATCGGCCTGCAAAGCCGGATCCGTCATGGCATTGCCGCCATATTTGATGACCATGGTCTTGCCATGAAACTTGCGGATATAGGGCAGCGCCTGAGCCAGTATCTCGGCCTTGTCACGCGGAGGGATTTTGCTGACGTCGTTCATCGCCACACTCAGCTTTTGACGGCGAAGTCGTCCTTGGTCTTTCCCTGCGCCAAAAGGGCTGCCAGCCAGCGCGGTGTCAGTCCGCGGCCACTCCAGGTTTCTCCGTTGGGACCACGATATTTGGCAGCAACAACCGCGTTCGCCTTTTCTTTTCTTTTGCCTTTGCCCGCCAAACTTTTCCCGGTCTTGACTGCCTTTGACTTGCCCTTGGCGCCCCGCCCTTTGCCAACCTGAAGGTCCTTCAATGTGATGCCAAATGCCTGCATCTTGGCCAGAATATCCTGCACGGTGGCAGCAAATTCACGGGTCTTGATTTCCGTGGCCTGCTTTTGCAGCTTTTCTATCTGACTCTGAATTTCAACCAAATTACTCATGATCCATGCCATCCTGTCAAAACAATAAACAATACTCCCCATCCAGCCAGCGGTCAGCCGGCAACCTGCTTCTTCTTTTAGTGGGAAACATTATCTCTCATAATAACTTTCCGCACCGTCAGGAGAATGATTCGAATATCCAGCAAGAATGATTTTTGCCTGAGATATTCAATATCCATAGCCACTTTCTCCGTCATAGGCAACTCATCCCGTCCGCTCACCTGCGCCAAACCAGTTAAACCGGGTAATAGTTCATGGACGCCACTGCGGGTACGCAGTTCAATCAGGTCTTGCTGGTTGAACAATGCAGGTCGCGGACCCACGAAACTCATGTCTCCCCTGATGATGCTCCATAACTGGGGCAATTCATCCAGACTGCTTCTACGCAGAAAACTGCCTATCGGGGTCAGGTAGGCATCAGGATTGCTCAACAAGTGCGTCGCAACAACGGGTGCGCCGGTCCGCATGCTGCGAAACTTTGGCATGCGAAATATGGCATTGTTGCGCCCTACCCGATCCGACCAATACAGAGCAGGACCTCTTGAAGTGAGCCTGACCGCCAGCGCCAGAAAAGCCAGCGGCAAGAGTAGCGTCAGACCAGCGAGCAAAGCCATTAGCAGATCAAATATCCGTTTCATGGGTTTTGAAGGAATTTCAACTTCCAGTACGATGCCGACAGAAAGAAACGAACGATACTGCCCATATGCCACATCAAATACCTCAAGTCCCGATGACTTTGACGTCGTGCATCATGCGTCACACTGGCCGCGGGACATAGCACCGTTTTATATCCAAGCAGTTTCAGCCTGGCACAAATGTCCACGTCTTCATAATATAGGAAATAGCGCTCGTCAAACCCTTTGACCTGTGCAAACACTTCGCGCGCAAACAGCAGAAACATGCCGCCTGCCCAGTCCGGATAAATGCACTTCCCCTCCAGCCGATAATCCTGTGCCCAACCGATCCCGATCAGTTTTCCCAGCAGTTTGATGGGGCTTGGAAAACGGCGCGCAGTCACCTCCAGTTCACCGTTTCGCGCCTTGACCGAAGGTGCCACAACGCCAACCGAAGCGCTCTTCAGGCAAGGCAGCAGGTGTTCGAATGGATTGGAGTGGAATCGGATATCCGGGTTGATGACGCAAAAATTGCGTCCCCTGGCACGAGCGAAAGCCTGATTGTGGTTGGCCGCGAAGCCCTTGGGAAAATTATTCCGGATCACTGTGACAGGATAAGAATACACGGACAGGTCAGTCTTCACTGCTTCTTGAATGTTGAGGGTAAGGATCAGTTCCAGTCGGATGCCTCGACAATGCAACTGCAATCCGTCAAGAAGGTCCGTCACCAGGCCGATCTGGGCGTGGCTGACAACGGATATTGAAATATCCGGAATCGGCAAGTCGGCGCATTCGACCACCAACTCTGGGTCCAGGTCTCTGGCCATCACCTGTTCATTCCTGCAACCGCGCGACGCAGGCCCTCGTACATCGATATCGGAGGCGACCAGCCCAATACTTGCCGTGCCTTCGAAATGTCCACACGCAGGCTACCACACACACGCTGTATGACATGCTCTTTGCCGAGCGCCAATCCCGCGAACTTCAGAACAGGCACTGGCACCGGGACCAGGCGCGCGGACTTGCCCATGGCCTGCGCCAGTGCGCGCACAAGATCCGGACTGGAAATATCCTGCCCGTCACTCACCAGGAAGGTCTTGTTTGCGGCCTTCGGATGATCGATGCAGTTTGCGACAAAACTGACCAGATTCTCCATCGCCACCATGCTGCGCAAGTTCTGTACGCGCGCCAAAGGCAGGGGCCAACCACGTTGCACGGCACGCATGAGCGCCGCAAAATTGGCCCTGACACCGGGGCCATAAACCAAGGGCGGACGGATGATGACCACCTCCAGCCCGGTCTGGGCAGCCAGTAGCCTGAGCCCCTGCTCCGCTTTCAATTTCGATTCGGCATAGGGATTGTGGGGACGAGGAAGGTCTGCCTCGGTGAAAGGCGCGCTGATGTCGGTTTGCACACCGTTGACACCGATAGAACTCAGGAACACAAAGCGACCCACGCCTGCGGCCACAGCCCGTCGCGCCATTTCCATCGTGACCAGGACATTGACCCGATCAAATTCGTCCGCAGGTTTTTCTGCGTCATCATTCAGGACATGCACCCGGGCGGCCGCATGGACGATCACATCCACACCATCCAAGGCCACCGACTCCAGGGTTCCGGATGTCAAATTGCCCGTCGCCACATACCGCGCACCAACCACTTGATTTGCCGGCATCGCGCGCGTCATCGCGACGACCTCGCCGGCATCAAGCGCAACCAGATGCGTCGTCAATGCCTGGCCGACAAAACCGGAAGCGCCGGTGATCAGGATTCGCCGTGCCATACACCCTCTCTTGGCACAGGTCTGTGAAGCGCCAACAACAGACAGGAAATGAAAAACCAAACCTGGTCAAGACGCTTGCGTCGGCAATGCCTGGCCTGCAGGCCCAGCCACAGGTATCCCAAACGCCCCCCTCGCAAGCCTCGCTGCACCAAAGTCAATGAAGAAGCGCCAGTCACATCTGCAATCAGTAGCGACTGTTCAAACCCGTAACCTTTCAGAACTTTCAAGGCACGCGTACAGAAAGAGCGCCAACCTGCATTGACTCCGATCTGGTTATTGGCATGCTGGCGGTACCTCATCCCGTGCCAAGGATCAATCGCCCAGCGATAGCCATGAAATCGGGCGTAAGCGTAAATCAGCCAGTCGTGGTAATCGATGCGGGCAAGGCCCGCCGGCGTCTGGCGCACAAGATTCTGCAAAGCCAGGGCAAGGCGAAGTTGGAGAACGTAGGTGCAACCTGGCCCTGCCGACTCAAAAAGATAGTCCCACTTCTTTTGCGGCGACGCCTTGTTGACTGGGCGGGACTGTCCCGATGGCCAGAACGCCGTGAAATTGCTTGAGTATCCGGCTGCATTCTGCGCAGTCATCAGGCGATGGGCTCGCCGCAATTTATCGGCAGGCCAGAGATCATCCTGGTCTGCAAAACTCAGGTAGTCAAACCCAGGCAATTCCACGTCGCTCAGCAGCCTGTAAAAATTCCTGCCAGCACTCCCGAAATGTCGCCCTAAAGGGAGCAAAGTGATGCGAGGCTCGGACTTCGCCCACTCTGCAAGCAAAGCTTCCGTGCCATCCGTGGACCGATCCACGCTGACAAACAGTTGCAGGTCAACGCCGTCCTGCGCCAGAATCGAACGGACCTGATCGGCCACAAACGCCGTGCCGTTAAACGCAGCCAGGCACACGGCGAAACGGGGCGCTTTCGGTCCGTCGTCCTGAGGCGGGTTCTGCACAGTTGCGCTCATTTCATGTCATGCCTGGCGGCAAGGATCGCGCCCACCAGTCCGAACTTGCCAGTAGGCGACTTTGACAAGTCGCCGAAAATATTTCAAGAGTGCCAGGGTCACGAGCAGTTGGCAAACCAGCCACGACAGCTTATGGCTGGCACGCAGGTGACGGTAGTTCGCCATGTCGGCCAAAGTCATCCCCCATAAATTGGAACTCAGTCCACCGGCTCCGTACGGCATCTTGTAGGTGGCAGCCAGGTCAGTTTCCAGATGGTCCAGACATCCTCCGTCGCAGACTATTTCCAGCCACAGCAAGCGGTCCTCCATGTAACGCTGACCCTCAACAAAACGGTGTTCGATATCCCTGCGCAGCATCACCGATGGCGTGATGAAGCGGTTGGCCCATAACAGTGAGCAACGACTGATCCTGCGGCCAGCCAAAGGTGCCAGGTGCCAGTCGGCCCGCGCATCAGGGTGTCCCATCACCCGGTGCCCGTGGCTGGACAGAACCACCTCGGGATGCGACCGCATATATGCATACTGAACTTCGATCTTTCGCGGATGCCAGACATCGTCGGCGTCCAGAAAGGCAATGTGACGATGACTGGCTGCCTGCCATCCCGCGTTGCGAGCGCTTGCCACGCCCTGATTCTGCTGAAAACGCAGCAAGCTGATCCAGCCGGTATGCGCGTCAGCCAGTTCCTGCAGAATCGCTCCGGTCGCGTCAGTACTGGCATCATCAATCAGGATCACCTCGGACGGGCAGACGGTTTGGGAAAGCACCGAGGCAAGCGCGCGTCTGATCGACGCGGCGCAGTTGAAGCAGGGAATCACCACCGTGACCGGAACGCTGCCCTCAACCACGATCAGCCCCCAGAAACAGCGCCTTGATTCTCTGGAACAGTTGACCATCGGGCTGGATTCGCAACAAGCTCAGCAGCCAGAGCTTGATCCTGACGTTGACTCCTGCCCCTGCGCCAAAACGGGCATTCAATCGTTGCCATCGGGTGCCGATCCCTGGAGACTGAGCAGCGACGCGGTAATACAGCCTTGTCAGGTGATCGAGCACGACAGCCCGGGCCTCACCCTGGCTGGCCTGCAACAACGCCACGAAGGCACGGTCCACCAGTTGCATGTCAACTGGTGGCACAACGACTTCCCGAATCTTCAGCATTTCATCAAGCAGTTTGCGTGGGAGACCCAGCGAGTCAAAAACAAATTCGCTGTAGCGACGTCGGATTCGATGGGTCAACTCCTGCTGGCGCAGAAAATCCCGATGGGAGACCTGGCTGTCATGCTGTCGGTACAACAGCAAAACCTCAGGTACGTTGGTCATGGTGCAGTTGAGCCGGGCGGCCCTCTCCCACAGGTCATAGTCCTCGCACTTTTCCCATCGCCCATCATAATAAAGTTGTCTCGCCAGAGCGGTTTTCATCAGGACTGTCGGATGGGCAAACACGGTTCCGAACATCAGCGCCATCTTGATCGCCTGGTCGGATTGCGGATGACGCAGCACACGCTGGTCACTACCGCCGAAGAATTTGACCCAGCTCCCGCAGATGTCGGCACCCGTATCCTCGCTCCATCTGACTTGAGCAAGAAGTCGGTGGGGCAGGGCGACGTCATCCGCATCCATGCGTGCAATCCAGTGACCGCGCGCCATTCTGATTCCCTCGTTCAGGGTTTCGACCAGACCCCGGTTTTCCCGCGAAACCAGGATGACCCGATGATCGCTACGAAACTGCTGCAGGACTGCCTGGGTTTGGTCCGTGGAACCATCATCGATGATGATGAATTCAAAATCAGTGAAGGTCTGTCCAAGAATGGACTGGACGGAGGCTTCAATGTACTTCCCGCCATTGAACACCGGCAGCAGCACGGAAACCATTGGGGTCGGCGCCAGTTCGCCCGTTGCCATGTTCATAGCCTGATCCATCCGTCCGGCAGCAGATCACCCGTGTCTATGGGGTGCGCAAACCATTTCGCCGGTGCAAGCACAATCTTTTCGGGGTTGGAATTCAGCCAGGCTCCCCACCAGCTGAAGGAACTGTTCGCAATGATGTGATGTTGACACAAACTCATGAGGTACATATCCACAAAACTCGACTCACCCTGGTTGTGGTCAACGTATTGACATGGCGCGTCAATCATCAGATTATTCCTGGCCCAATCGATGTCATCTGAAAAGACAAAAAACGACGGCCGATCTAACCGATCCATCAGGTATCGTATGGCAGTCTCGTAATAGTCCAGTGAGCAGACGCCGTGTTTGGCGCTGGTGCCGGGGTCGTGCAGATAGTCACCGCGGCGCACGTGAATACTTACGGCGCTGGACTGACTGATGTTTATCGCCGTCACACTATTGCGCATAACCATTTGCGCCCGAAATCCGAAGTCCTTACGTATCACCGAGGCATATTTCTCAAAATACCTGGCAGACTGCCAATACCCCACCAAGTAACAATCACCCGGCACTGCGTTCAGCCCGGACCAATAACTGAAATGAGGTTCAACGACAAACCTGGAGCGCCGCAACCAACCAAAACCAGAACGTTCGACAATTCGTCGGACTAAAGGTGACGCTTGCCAGCCCAAAACCGCGTGCACTTCGGCCTCGCTGGCAATAGGCGCATGACAATGGAATATCCGATGCAGCTCAAACCCCTGGTGCAAAGGATATCCACTGAACCCGGACGTATCCAGATACAGATGCTGTCCGCGTTCCAACGACAGGGCGCGGCCAGTTGCATACTGAAACATCTGGTTCCCCAGCCCACCAATGATTTGTGAAATAACCACTCCGGGATCCGCTCAAAGTCCGAGCTTATTGAAAACTCGGCCCAGCAACCGGCGCAATGCTGTCTTTCGCCTGATCAGGGATGCAGAAGGTCCCAGGGAAGCCACGTTGGTAGCTCGTTCAACCCGGAAAGGCCTGTCAAATTCAAACCCCTCAAAAAACAGTTCGGCATTGGCTGCACACAGGTCATCCCATCCAACTTCGAGAGATCTGTGGAAGAAGGAAGTCACAGCAGCGAATTCATGAAACGCCGTGTCTTTCTTTGGTAAGTACTTCAGCACCCACTGTTCGAAGTCAAATTTCACAAACTGCAGATGGACGTCAAAATCGTACAAGTACTCGTAAGTTATCAGAGGGTATTCCATATAGCCTCTCCCGCCACCGACCCTGAATACTTCCTGCAAGAACCGCTCCGGATCGGCTACATGCTCGATCACATGCGAGCAAATGACATAGTCAAACTCCCGATCCGCAAATGGGAATCTCCCGCCATCGTAATAGTGAATCGGACGGTTTCCAATGGGGCCTTCCTGGAGCACGCCACCGCGCTGCGAAATCCTTTCCACATCGTTCTGAAAACTCAGCTCCAAGAAAGCGTCACTACGACCATAAGGCGATGATCCCGGTCCGATTTCCAGGACCCTGTTCCCCGGCGCAATCCGAGCAATTTTCTGCGGGAACAACATATCATTGCGCTCGGTTCTTGACGGCGACACAATGCCAGCCGAAACACGCGACATCTTCGGAGCCTTGCGATGCACCACGCAAGCCAAAGTAAGTCTGTGCCATCCAAACCAGCACATAGGTCAGCGGCCAACACCAATCACGGTAGCGACGCGCCATGCCGGGCAATCGACGAATTTCCTGCAGAAGATAAGAAAACCAGTCCCCATTGGCTGACAGTTCCAGAATTTCAAAATTGGCCTGCGGCAGGTGGCATTGGTACCAGTAGCGACTAAAGCCTGTGGCGTAATGGTATGGAGCAAAATGAACCAGCGAGGCGAAAGGTGCTGTGACAATGAGTTTGCCGCCCGGTCTTAACAGACGCTCGAATTCCGCAAGCGCCTTCAATGGATCAGGCAGATGCTCAAACACTTCACTACACAGGATGGCATCGAACGACGCATCCGGTTCGGGAATATCGACGATGTCGCACACCAGATCAATCTGACTCGTGTCCCAAGTCCCTGTCTGCAAGCCCTGTTCGTCCCCTTTGCCTTCATACTGACACACATCCTGCGACACGTAGTTCAGGTGGGCGCACAAAGCCTTGTTCTTCAATTCACCAGCACCAGCGTCAAGAATGCGCCAGCCAGACGGAATGGAAGCCAGGACCTGGGCCAGCCAGCGATCACGCTCACCCTCATTCGGGTCAATTTTCTTGCCTCTTGTCAGTAACGGCTTCAAAGGAGACACCTCATTGCTTGATGAATGTGAAAATGCCCAGGCTGTATTCAAGCTGAGACAACTTTTCCAAGTCTCGATTGAGGCTTTCAGACTGGAATAGTTTTCGACCGGACTCCACCCATGCAAGATCACAAAGCCTCAGCGAATACGAGGAGGCCAGCCTCACAAGTGCAATCGGATCAAACACCCTGTGGGCATTGAATTCGACACGCGCCCTGCCAACAGGCACTGACAAATAGAACACGCCACCGGATTGCAACATCTTTGCCATGTTGTTCAGGCCCGCCTCGTAACCCTGCGGATCCACAGGATCGCCATACCTGCCCAGCCCGAAATGCTCAAGTGCATGCAGGCAGGACAATGAATCGCAATAATCAAAGTGGATGTCCGACAAATGCGTCACATCGGCCTGTCGGAAGTCGACACCAGGAATCAGATTGGAAAGGGGTCGAATATCAAACACCTGCACTTCCCGGAATGCGGCGACATGAGCAACAAAACCATCCACTCTCGATCCGACATCAACGTGCCTTTGCGGGTTGGCACGAAATATCTTTCTTGCAACATGCAAGTCCTGCCAGAAATACTCAGCCGTGGTTGCACCGCCTTCCTCGTACCAATCGTACAAGCAGGGCCGAAAAGCCATCGGACCCTTGTAACTCTTTCGGAATCTGCTCCAGTCCACAACATAGCGCGGAATACCAATGATTGAGCGCCATGTTCGCCTGAAATTGAAGCCCAATTGAAGGTTCAATATCCAGAAAAATCTGTCAAGAATTTTCTTTCCCCTGTTTTTTCCTCAACCATTCCAGGCTGAGAAGGAAGCCAATCAGATTGATCGCAAGCCAGCCAAAAGCCGCTCCGACCGCGCCCTGCCATCCAACCATAGGTGGAACAATTACAACAGAGAGAGAAAATGCAAACACATTAACCTGGAACACGCGGTCCGTTCTTCGTTTTGCCAACCAGTTGACGTAGCCAACATTGTAAAAAGCGTTCAGACCACTTCCAATGAGCAAGACGGTCAACAAGGGATAGACCATCTGCACCGCTTCCGGGCTTTTCAACCAGATTTGAAGCAACCATCTTCCAATGCCGACAAAGAGCGCAGCACTGATGCCAACCAGTATGGCAACCATACCAAACAACTTGATGCTCAGATTGCGCAGCCTCGCAGGATCATTTCGAACGCCTATTGCGTGCGGCAAGACCGCTTGAACCAGTGGGTAAATCAGTTGAAGTGTGCCAGCAGCCAGAGTCGCAGCAATCGAGTAATAGCCAAACAGTTCGATGCTCGCCATCTTGCTCAGCACAATTTTGTCCATTTGAACTGTGAGCGCTCCAAGCCAGGTCGCGCCAGACATCCACGCAACGGATTTCCAGACCGGCCCAATCTCGCGCATATCCCAACGCATTCCGGTTCGCATGACTTTCAATGTTCGCCACGCCAATCCACGTCGTACCAGCGTCTCCAGCAGGGCGGTACCAACATGCCAGATCAAATAAGAAGCAAGCGTTGGCCAGCAATAGACCACGAACACCGCCCCCGCGTGCCGGACAAACGCCCCAACGATGGTCAGTACATTCAAGGTGACTTGCGCCTGCGCCCCCACCAGCAAACTACGGTAAACCGAACCAGGGAACTGCACGGCAAAGAGTACAGCTGCACCACATACAGCCTGCCTCCCCAGGGACTCCGGCAGGTCACCGAGTTTCAACCACTGCGCGACGACTACATCCGCGACCAGGAAAGCGAGACATCCGACAGATAGCCCGAATAACCAGTAAATACGCTCAAAAGCAAACAGAAGTAAGCCAGCCCTTTGTCTACCTTCAGAACTTGAATCCAGACGAACCGCAATTTCCCGAACCAGGGACTGGCTCATCCCGGCATCCAGCAAGCCGAGAACCGCCTGCAGCATCACAACGAAGCCGACCAGGCCGAACTGCTTTGGCCCGAGAGATCCGAGGTACCACGGCAACGCCAAGACGGGAGCCAAGGCGGTTGCCGCTGCGCCAAAATAGTTGGCAATGATGGCTCTTCGCAGCGTCATGCGCTATATGCCGCAAGACCCAATTTCAATACCATCATTCGACACTGACTGTAACGTTGTAGCCGTTCGATTTCAGCAGCGCGTTCTTCCGTGCCTCAGCCAGATCCACGGCCACCATCTCCTGCACCATCTGGTCCAGGCTGATCTCCGGCACCCAACCAAGCTTCTCCCTGGCCTTGGACGGGTCCCCCAGCAGGGTTTCGACTTCGGTCGGGCGGAAGTAGCGTGGGTCAATGCGGATGACCGGAACTTCATGGATTGCCGCGTCGGCTTCGCCTCCTCGCAATGACGGGTTAGTCCAGTAACCCACTCCGTTGACGCCATCGCCTTCCCATCGCAATTGCATCCCCAGAGCGGCAGCCGTCTTTTCGATGAACTGACGCACGCTGTATTGCACGTCCGTAG
>CAZZLB010000054.1:0-11245 GCA_964654655.1 uncultured Rhodoferax sp.
CGTCCATGCGACCAGTTCGCCGTCCAGAAAGATCGGCTTGAAGGCGGCCACATCGTTGTTCTGATTGCCCAGGCTGAAGACATCGTTGTGGAAGATCACATCGCCCGGATAGAGCTCGTCGCCAAAGAATTCCTTGATGTATTTGCACACCGGCGCCAGCGAGAACGCCAGGATCGGCAGGTTCTCGGTCTGCTCCAGCATATTGCCGTCGGCGTCGTACAGGCCGGTCACATAGTCCTTGGCTTCACACAGAATGGGCGAGCGCGTCGTTTGCGCCATCGAGATGCTCATCTCGTCCGTGATCGCCTTGAACGAGCGTGCGTAGACCGACAGCAAAATGGGATCAATCCTGCTCATGGCGCAATCTCCTCTTTCATACACGATGCGACCAGATCGTCGCGGCCCTTTTGGTACAGGGCAAAAGAACCCAGCGCGTCAACCACGCAGTCAAAAGACGCGCTGACAAAGATCGCTGTGGTTTCCTGCTCGATCAGCGCCGGTCCCTGGACCCGGTTGCCATAAGCCAGTTGGTGTCCGTCAAACACCTTGACGAGGGCAAACTCCTTGCTCTCCGGAATGTAGACCGACCTCTGACTCTTGAGCGCATGTTCTGATCCGGTGCCGGCCCAGGTCTGTTGGCGGTAGCCTGGCTTGTCGGTCAAACCTACCGCCTGCACACGGACGTTGATGATCTCGATGGCTGCGTTTTCCTGCGCCAGCGAATAACCATAAAGGCGGTTGTGCTCGGTATGGAAAGCCTGAGCTATGGCCGCCGCATCGTGCGCCTGAATCAGTTCCTGCGGCACCAGGACTGACACTTCGTGGTACTGCTTGAGGTAGCGGCAGTCCAGTCGCACCGTGTGGCTGCGCTGCGCTGGAGCAATCTGTTCATGTTCGAGCTGGCCGGCGCCGTCGAGCATCATCTCCTCAATGAGGGTACCCAGCCGGCTCCAGTCAACGGCGTCCAGACGCGCCACGAAGGTGCGCACAAAATCGTGTTTGAGTTCGCTCAGCAGCATGCCAAAGGCGCACAGCACGGAGGACTCGCGCGGCACAATCTGCAGCGGGATTTCGAGCTCGTTGCAAATCAGGCAGGAATGGATGGGGCCCGCGCCGCCCGCCGGAATATAGGGGAATTCGCGCGGATCGAAACCGCGCTTGATGGTGACTTCGCGCACACCCTGCGCCATGTTGTTGCAGGCCACGCGGTACATGCCTGCCGCGGCTTCCTCGATCGAAAGGCCCATGGGTTTGGCGATATGTTCCTCAATGGCGGCTCTGGCCGCTGCCAGGTCGAGCCGCATCTTGCCACCGGCAAAGAAACCGGGATCAAGATAGCCTAGCACCACGTTGGCATCGGTCGTTGCAGGCAGGCGACCACCTTTGCCATAGCAGGCCGGGCCCGGGTCGGCACCCGCGCTGTGTGGCCCCATGCGCAGCATGCCGCCCTGGTCGAGCCAGCCGATGGAGCCGCCGCCCGCACCTATGGTATGGATGTCGAGCATGGGCAGCGCAATCTTGTGGCGGGCAATTTCGCCATCGTTCTTGACCAGCGGGTTATCGACGGCCACCGAGGCTTCGAAGCTGGTGCCGCCCATGTCGGTCGTGATGCACTTGTTCTGTCCGTGAATCCGCACGTAGAAAAGCCCGGCCACAGGGCCTCCGGCCGGACCAGAGAGCAGTGTCAGCGCAGCTTTTTCCCGCGCCAGCTGCGGTGAGATCACGCCGCCATTGGATTGCATGATGAGCAGCAGCCTGGAGAATCCGATGTCCTTGAGCCGCGCTACCAGTTGGTCCAGATAGTGGTTGAGCTTGGGGCCAACATAGGAGTTCAGCGCCGTCGTGCTGACGCGCTCATAAAAGCGGATCGAGGGCAGCACATTGCTCGATACGGAGAGGTAGGCGCCGGGCAATTCGCGCCGCACCAGTTCCGCTGCAGCCTGCTCGTGCTCTGTGTTCATAAACGAGTTCATGAAGCAGATGGAGACTGCCTGCACGCCTTCGCGCTTGAACAGTTCAATGGCTTGGCGCACTTCGTCCAGGCTCAGCGCCTGTGACTCCTGTCCGTTGCGGTCCATTCTCCCGCTTACGCCGACGCGCAGGTAACGCGGTACCAGCGGTGCCACATTGGTATAGCGGTTGTTGTACTGCTCTTCGCGGATGCCACGGCGCATCTCCAGGGCATCACGTACACCCAGTGTCGTGAGCAGTGCGCTCTTGGCACCGGTGCCCGTGAGTGTGGCATTGGTGGTGACCGTGGTACCGTGCACGATCGTGTCTATCGTGGCAACGAACTGCTCCAGCGTCATGGCAGGGCGCATGCTGGCGGCCATGTCGCGCAAGCCGTTGACGACAGCGATGGAAGGATCGGATGGGGTAGAGAGTGACTTGAAGATCACCGGATCAGCGCCCTCCCGGGTCAGGACGAAGTCGGTGAAAGTGCCACCGACGTCAATTCCGATCTTGGCGCCGCCACGGGTGCGGGTGCTCACTGAGTCATTGCTTTGCTCTGAGTTGGGGTTCATGGTCTTTCCTTCAGCCAGTCAGGCCGTCGGGACGCTGTCGCTGCGCCTGACGGAGGTCTTGATTTGTTCTCGCATCAGCTTGCCCAGTGCGGTTCGCGGCAGGCTTTGTGCAAGCACCACTTCGCGTGGCAGCTTGTAGCGCGCTACATGTCCCTGCAACAGTTCGATGACGCTTTCGGCGCTGACCTGGCGACCCGCCTTGGGTACAACGACTGCCACCACCGCCTCGCCCCAGCGCGCATCAGGGCGTCCGACCACAGCCACCTCGGCGAGGTCCGGGCACTGGCTCAGAACGTTCTCCAACTCCGCCGGGTAGATGTTTTCGCCGCCCGAAATGATCATGTCGTTGCGGCGACCATCGACGTAGAGATAACCATCCTGATCCTGGTGGCCCACATCGCCGCTGTGGTACCAGCCATTGGACAGGGCAGCTGCGGACTGCGTCGGCTTGTTCCAGTAGCCTGTCATCAGGTTCGGCCCGCGTATCCAGATCTCGCCGGTTGCGCCTTGTGCGACATCGTGCCCGGCGTCATCGACCAGACGAAGCTCGCAATGCAGCGCAGCCTTGCCAACCGAACCAGGATGCTGCACTGCGTCCGGCGCGCGCTGGTAGGCGGCAATCGGGCAGGTCTCGGTGGCACCGTAGACTTGCAGCAAAGGAACGCCCGTCCGCAGGTGCCGGCCATACTCAATGGATCCAATGATGGTGGACCCTGTGGTGATGGAGCGCAAAGTGTCCGAGTGCAACTGCGCCCAACGTGCTTCGCTTGCCAACAATTCAAGTTGGGCGGGCACCAGCACAGTGAGCGTCACGCCTTGCGTCTGAAGCGCGTCGATCACGGCGCCGGGGTCAAAGCGAGGGTGCAAAATGACGGTCGCGCCGCAATGCAGGGCAGGCAGTGTCTGGATGTTCAGGCCGCCGACATGAAACAGCGGCAGGCTGGTCAGAACCACATCGCTGCTGCTCATGTCATGCATGTGTGTGCTGTTCACGGCGTTGTAGAACAGGGCGTTCTGTGTCAGCACCACACCTTTGGGCTGCCCTGTGGAGCCCGAGGTGTAGCACAGGACAATCGGGCTGTCCATGCTGCCCTGGCTTGATGTACTCGCGCTGCGCTGGCCGGCACCCAACATCTCTTCGAGCGTGATCCAACCAGGTCTGGCCGCACCCACACAAACCCAGGCTGTGGCGCCCGCAAGGTCCTGCAATGCCGTACTGGGCTCAACAAAGGGTTCGTCCACCAGCACGAGGCGAGGCTGGCAGTCGTTCAGCATGATGCGATGCTCGGGTGGCGCCAGGCGCCACGACAGAGGCACAAACACAGCACCCAGGCGCGCACAGGCAAACAGCAGCAACAACTGTTCGGCGCTGTTGTAACCGAGGTGGGCTACGCGGTCGCCTGCCAGCACACCCTGGCTGGCCAGGCCAGCCGCCATTTGTCCGATGGCGATTGACAGATCACGATAAGTCCAGGCCCGTCCGGCGCACAGCAGCGCGATCTTGTCCGGCGCAAAATCCGCGTGTCGTTCAATCCAGTGCGACAGGTCCATGCGGCTCTCCATCTTGGTGACTGGTGCTTGCGGCTGCTATTTGCGGTCAGCCACTTCAACCACGACGGCCATCGCCGAATCTCCCGCCGCACAACCGGTGAACAGGCCGCGCCCGCCACCGCGCAGCGCCAGTTCTTCGATCAACTCGATCACGGAGCGTGTTCCCATCGGCGCCTGGGGATGTCCCCACACCAGAGAGCATCCGTAGTTGTTCATGTCAGCACTGTTGACGCCCATCGTGCGGGCAAAGTACAGGTCGTTCACGGCAAACGGGTTGTGCGTCTTGATGGCATCCATCTGGTCTATGGTCAGCCCGGCTTGCGCCAAAGCGCGCTGCGCTGCGGGCACTGTCGCTTCCGGCATGCGTGCCAGCGCCACGCGGGCCTGGCCAAAACCGAGCAGACGAACTGCCATCTTCGGGTTGGCAGACAGTTCGGCTGCACGCTGCGGTGTGGCCACCATGATCGCCGCATTGCCGTCAGCCGGATGGGTCTGGGCGCCGAAGGTCACCGTACCCCCCTGACGCACCGGCACCAACTTGGCCAGGCCTTCGGCCGTTGAGTGGCTGATGCCTTCATCGCCTGCCAGCGTACTCATGGTCTTGCGCAGGTTCGCGGTCGGAACTTCGAACGGCAGAGTCATGAAGCGGCGCAGGAATGCGGAATCGTCCTGCAAAGCCATGCGGTACTGCTGTTCACGGCGCAACACGATCTCGTGTTGTTCGGCGGTGCCAAAGCCGTGTGTTGCTGCCACGTTCTCGGCGGTTTCCAGCATCGCGTGACCGCCCAGCGGGTCATGGTTGAAATTTTCCATAACCCAGTCTTCGCTGACACCGGTTCCGCCGGCGCCCTTGGGGTTGGGGTAGTAGAGGTGCGGGCCGTTGGAAGTGCGGTCGCAGGTCAATCCAAGCGCGGCGCTGGCCATGCCGGACTGAACTTCCTGGGCGCAAGCCAGCAGCACGCGCACGCCGGTGGCGCAGGCCTGCATGATGGTGGGGCCGCCGACCTTCGCCAGGCCGGCCAGGCCGGTCAGCCAGGGCAGGCCATAAAAGGCGTGTTTTTGTGGCACCGACAGGCCGAGCACGCCGTAGTCAATCTGTTCGCTCTGGACATGCCGGCGTGCCAACTCCTGTTTGGCCACATGCGCAGCAAACTCTATGCTGTGCAAATGGGAAAAACTGCCCTGCCAGCGTACAAAGGGTGTGCTCCAGTAGAGGCCATAAGGGATTTCGACATTCAGGGACATGATCTTGCCTTCGTTGTTGTCAAGTGGGGGCGCTCGAGTCAGCCGAGCCTTCGGCGTGCGCTTCGCGTTCGATTTCGTCAAGTTCGCTGCTCAGGAATTTGCGTGCTGCTTCCAGATGCTCACGCATGACGCGCTCGGCGCTGTCGGGGTCGCGACGGCGCAAGGCCGAATGAATCTTCTTCATGCCTGACAGCGTCGCCTTGCGCGCCGGTTCACTGCCCAGCGTCAAAACCCGCAGGTAGCGCACGTGCCCGGCATAGCGCTCGATCGCACGGATCAGGCGCTGGTTGGTCACCTGTCCCTGCCAAGCCTGGTGAAATCGTGCGTTGGCCTCGCGAAATGCCTCCACATCACCGCTGGCGTGAGCAGTTTTGGCCTGTTCAAAAGCGGCCTCCAACTCCTGCAGTGCCGCTGGCTGGTAACTGGATTGCGCTACCCAAGCCAGTGCGGCGGGTTCCAGAATGCCGCGCAATTGGTAGATTTCATCCACGTCCCCATCCGACAGGATGGGCACCATGAAACTGCGGCCATCGCCAGCGATCAGGCCCTCACTGAGCAAGCGCGCCAAGGCCTCGCGCACGGGAGTGCGAGAGACACCCAATTGCTGCGCCAGGGTGGCTTCCTGCAAGGGCTGCCCGGGTCGCAGGACCCGACTGCCCAGGTACTCACGCAGCGTCTGGTAGACCTGGTTGGCCAGTCCTGCAGGGCGGTTGATCGGTGTCAGTGTCGGGGTCATGATGCGACTGAAAAGTAGCTTTGTCCGGTTGCCTTTTGGATATCGTATACGTTATACATTGAATAGGCAAGCGTCAAACGCACTTTTTGGCTGCGCACAAGGGGAGGGAAATCCCTCCCCCCTGACACTGACGTGCTTGCGCTGGCCGGACCAGCAGGCTCGCGTTGTCAGTCCGCGAGAAAGCGTTCGGTCAGTAGCGTCCAGTAAGCCGCACCGATCGGCAGATTGGCGTCGTTGAAGTCGTAAGCGCCGTTGTGCACCATGCAGGCGCCATGGCCGTCGCTTGCCCCGTCGCCATTGCCAATCAGCAGGTAACTGCCCGGCACCTGTTCGAGAAAAAAGGCGAAATCTTCGCTGCCGGTCAGTGGCTGCGTCTGTGGCACAACATGGTTTGCGCCTACGAGTTCCACAGCAACACGGCGCGCGAAATCCGTCTCGGCCGGGGTGTTGACCAGCACCGGGTAACTGCTGACACAATCAATGCGGGCTGTCACGCCAAGACTTTGCGCTTGCGCGGTGACGAGTTCATGGATACGGCGCAGCAGGGTTTCACGCACGTCGCGGTCGAGCGCGCGCACGCTGAGCTTCAAAGTGGCGCACTCAGGGATGACGTTATGTGCACTGCCGGCGATGAAGGCGCCTACGGTGATCACGGCCATTTGCAGCGGGTCGATGTTGCGCGCGACGATGGACTGCAATCCGAGCACAATGGTCGCTCCGGCCACCACCGGATCAACCGCGCGTTGCGGTACGGCACCATGGCCACCGACTCCCTGCAGGGTGATGAGAATGCTGTCAGATGAGGCCATGGTTGGCCCTTCGCGCAGCAAGAGTTGCCCCTGCGGGTGCCCGGGCATGTTGTGCATGGCGAAGACGGCATCGCACGGAAACTGCGTGAACAGGCCGTCGTCCATCATCTTTTTTGCACCTCCCAGGCCTTCCTCGGCGGGCTGGAAGATCAGATTCAGGGTGCCGTTGAACCGGCCCTTCTCCACCAGATGCTTGGCAGCGGCCAGCAGCATCGCAGTGTGGCCGTCATGGCCGCAGGCATGCATCACGCCTGCGTGAGTGCTGGCGTGGGCCAGCCCGGTGGTTTCCTGGATCGGCAGCGCGTCCATGTCGGCGCGCAGTCCGAGGGCCTTGCCGGGACTGCCTCGTCGCAGTTGCCCCACGACACCGGTCCCGCCGAGACCCCGCGTGACCTGATAGCCCCACTGCTCCAGGCATGATGCAACCAGGTCGCTGGTCCGGAATTCCTGGTAACCCAGTTCGGGGTGACGATGGATATCGTGGCGTAGCGCAGTGAATTCATCGGCGAGTGCCTGCAAATCGGCCAGTGGCGTGCTCATCGCTGCATTCCCCTGGCCCGCTTACTGCGGCTGCAGGTTGACGGACTTGGCGATGGCGCGGAACTGGGTCGTGCCCTCGGCGTAGACCTTGGCGGCCTCTGCCAGCGAAAGTTCGCGCGATACTTCCAGGCTCTGCGCCATCAGGTTGGTGCGCAATGCCGCGTCACCCAGTGTCTCACTCAAGGCCTTGTGCAAGGCCTGCACGATGGGCTCGGGCGTATCCTTCTTGACGAAATAGCCGGTCCAGATGCTGAAGTTGAAATTTTTCAGCGCTTTGCTTTCCTGCACCGAGGGCACGTTCTTGATGGCATCCAGTCGTGTTGGTGAGAGGGTGGTGACAAATTTCAGCCTGCCTTGCGCGGCCATTTCGATTTGCGGCTGGCCAAAGGGACTGATGAAAATGTCGATGACACCACCCATCATGTCCTGCAGCACAGGCGCGCCACCCTTGTAGGGAACGTGCAGCATCGGCACGCCTGTCACCTTGCTCATGTGTTCGCCCATCAGGTGATAAAAGGTGCCATTGCCCACGCTGCCATAAGTGATGGGTTTGCCTTCCTTGGCCACCTTGGCCGCATAGGCAATGAGTTCATCGCCGTTGCTGGCTGGCAGGTCACCGCGGGCAATGACCGCCATCGGCGCATTGGCAATCATCTGCACCATACGGAAGTCCTCGCTCTTGAACTTGACGGCGGCGTTGGACATGGGCGACAGGATGAGTTCGTTAGGTGAGCCCTGGAAAATGTAATAGCCGTCCGAAGGAGCGTTGAGCACCTTCTGCGCTGCAATGGCGCCGCCCGCACCACCCAGGTTTTCGATGATGACGGGTTGACCGAGGTGTTTGCTCAGCGAGGTATTGACCATTCGAGCGACAACGTCGGAAAGCCCTCCCGCCGGGTAAGGCACCATGATGGTGACAGGTTTGTTCGGAAAATGCTGTGCCATGGCAGCGCCGGCCAGCGTCAGGCTGGCGGCCAGACCACACAGGTGCTTGAGGGTCAAACGACGGGAAGTGCGCATGGAAGTGTCCTTTGTGACGGGCAAGATAAAAGCCACGATGCTAGGAGGGTTACAAGTGCGCGTCAATGCGGATTCCCCTCAGAGTGGGTCCTGCTCACCTTGGCACCGCGAGTCCCTTAAGGAAAACCGTGACCATGGTTCGTGCAACTTCCGGCCCGTTTTCCGGGCGTGAGGGGTCGAACCAGTTGCATATCCAACTGCACATACCGATGGCAGCGAAGGCGGTGTAGGTCGGATCGAGTTGCGCGTCGCAGCGCTTTTGTGCCTGCAAGTCAGCGATAGCGTCGCGCACCAGATGCAGGCCGCGGCGCCAGGCATCCCGTATCTCTTGTGCATGTTCTGGCGACAAGCGCTTGGTCTCGTTGATCAGGACCTGCAGACTGGGGTCCTGGGTCAGAAGCAGGGCGTAATCGCCCAGAAATTTGCGTAGCCGCAGTTCCGGGTCCGCCACCTTGCTGGCCTCGTCGATCATCGGCAGCAAAAGACGCTCTATGTGGTTCTTGTGTACGACATAGAGCAGATGTTCCTTGCTCTCGAAATGGTGATACACGCCGGCTTTGGTCAGCCCGGTGTGCCTGGCGACCATGGACATCGGGGTGGCATCGTAGCCATGCTCCAGAAACAGGGCGAGGGCGGCTTCCGCAACCTTGGAAGGTTGGTCAATGGACAGGGCCTGATCGACTGAAATACCGGTATTTTTTTTCATCTCTTTAAACCATCTGCGGAGTTCCTCCGGACCGGTTGACACAAATCATACCTGTCGATATATTACGCTCAAGTAATCGCCTACCGACCGACCGGTAGGTAATATTTTTGTGAGATTGCCCAGCTTTGGCGGAAAAAGAGACATATCGAATGACCCTCATACGCTCGCTTCCCGAAGCCAGCATCCAGCTCAAGACCAGCCTGCTGATCCCTGAACTGCACAGCGAGGATTTCCCACTGAGCGACACCATCAGGACGATGCAGGCGCTGCTTCTCGAATTGGGCCGCCGAACCAAGGTCAATCTGATCAACGGCAAGGGCGATCTCATCGATTTCCTTGACGTCAAGCTCAACGGCAAGAACATCAACTTCTTTCCGGACGGACTGGCAACCGGGCTCCAGCCCGGGGATCAGGTTCTGGTACGTCTGATACCCATTGGCGGTGGTTAGCCTGACAACAAACTGGCCACACCGACTGACAAGGAAAGTACATCGATGACCCTGTTCTACAGAAGATTGCCCCAATTCGACTACCTTCGCCCAGCCAGCGTGGCCGAAGCCCTGGCTGCGCTCAGCCCGAACGAGCCCGTGCGCAACCAGGTTTTCTCTGGCGGCACCGATCTGATACCCAAGCTCAAATCGCGCGCCATCAAGGCGCCGCCGCGGGTGATTGACCTCAAGGGCATCGATGGCCTGGCCTACATCGGCTTTGAGGCCCGCACAGGACTGCGCGTGGGCGCCAACGCGACGATACGCGAAGTCGCACAGGCCAGTGTGGTACTCACCCACTACCCGGCGCTGGCCACAGCTGCCGGGCTGATTGCATCGAACCAGTTGCAGCACCGCGGCACCATCGTCGGCAACATCTGCAATGCGGTGCCTTCAGCGGACTCGGCACCACCACTGCTCGCGCACGACGCCCAGGTGGTTTGTGCTGGTGTCAGCGGTGAGCGCAGCGTCGCCATTGCCGACTTCTTTGTAGCGCCCGGCATCACCGGACTCGCCCCAGGCGAAATTGTCAGGGAAATTCAACTGCCACCGCCGAACCCTGGCGAGCGCAGTGTCTACCTGAAGCTGGCCTCGCGCGGGCGCATGGACCTTGCCGTCGTCGGCGTGGCGGTCGCGGCGGTGGTCAACGACGGCGTCTTCCAGCAGGTCCGCATCGGGCTGGGATCGGCAGCCCCCATACCGGTGCGCGCCGCCCAGGCCGAGATGGCGCTCAAGGGGCAGCGCGTCAGCGCAGAACTGATCGCCCAGGCGGCCAGCATCGCCGCCGCCAATACCCGCACACGCAGCAGCCACCGCGCCTCAGCCGATTACCGCCGCGAAATGATTGAAGTGCTGGTGCGCCGCGCCCTGACCCAGGTCACCGAAACATCCCCCTCGCAGTCCTGAATCACAAAGGCAAGCCGTGAAAAACATCGAACTCAAATTGATCGTCAATGGCCGTATCGAGGAACTGACGATTCCACCCAACCGAACCCTGCTGGAAATGCTGCGCGAGGATCTGCAATTGACGGGCGCCAAGGAAGGCTGCGGTCACGGAGAATGCGGCGCCTGCATGGTGGTTGTCAACGGCAAGACGGTCAACTCCTGTCTGATTCTGGCCGCCGAAATGGAGGGGGCCTCGGTCGTCACCATCGAAGGTCTGAAGCAAGGGGATCAGCTGCACCCGGTTCAGCAGGCCTTTGTTGACAAGAGCGGCATGCAGTGCGGTTTCTGCACTTCCGGTCAGGTGCTCGCCGCGATGGCGCTGCTGGAAGAAAACCCGGCTCCGACGTTTGATGAAATTCGCGATGGCATGGCGGGCAGTTTCTGCCGCTGCACCGGCTACACCAGGATATTCGAGTCGGTCGAGGCAGCCGCCCAACTGATGAAACAGCACAAGGGCGCAAGCATATGAACGCACCTGACAAGATCCGCCTGGAAGAAGATTCAAGCCTGATCGGCAAACGCATGCCGCGCGTGGACGCGCGTGAAAAAGTGACCGGCGACGCACGCTACGCAGCGGACTTCAATTTCCCCGGGCAACTGTGGGTGAAGATCCTGCGCAGCCCGCACGCACACGCCCGCATCCTGGGCATTGACGCGAGTGACGCCCTGGCGCTCAAGGG